>JAPKYU010000643.1 GCA_026394175.1 Acidobacteriota bacterium
GTGACCCATCTACTTGGCAGACGCCGCGGCCCGTTGCGGCGCCTGGGCTGCCGGGCGCTCCCGCAGCCGCCGCGCCGCTACCAGAAGCTTAGTCCAACGCGGCTCCTTCAGCCGGCTGATCTGGACCACCGGATGCTGGTAGGTCGTGGCATTGATGAATTGGCCGTGGCCGATGTACATGCCGGTGTGCGTGATCTTCTCCGGGGACCGGCCGAAATAGAGCAGGTCGCCGGGGCGCAGCTTGTTGAAGGGCACCGGTTGCAGCTTCGGCCAGCGCGATTGGGGCGCGGCATCGCGCGGCATCAGCAGGCCCTGCCGCCGGTACAGCATCTGCATGAATCCGGAGCAGTCGTAGCCGAACGTGGAGGTGCCGCCCCAAAAATACGGCAGGCCCAGGAAGCGGCGCGCCAGCTCGATGGTCTCCTTGATGGAGAGCTGCCGCGGCTCCAGGGTAATGTCGCCTCGCTGAATCCATCCCGGCCGGCCGTCGGGCAGCCGCACTTGCAGCCAGCGCCCTTCCTCCCGCTCCGGTTCGGCGACCACTTCCAGGCGCGTCTCGAAGGGGACGGTGACCAGGGGCTGATGTCTGGTTACTTCGGGCTCGCGGTAGACGTTGGCAAACAGGCTCTCCACCTGCGCCACGCGCCCGCAGCAGGCGTACAGGCGCTCGCTTTCCGCCTGCACCTTGATGGAACCCAGCGGGATCCAGCCGGAATACTCGTCCGGCATCGTGACCTTGGCCCAACCTTCTTTCTTTTCCACCAGCGTGACAGGGGTTCCGTAAATCGCCTGGGTGACGACGTCGGCGTCCTCGGTGGGCGCCGAATACAGGTTGGCCACCGGCTTCAGCACGACTCCTGCCTCGGTGCCGGAAAGGGCCAGCACCAGCCACAATAAGACAGCCATGGCGCGCTCCGTTGTTCCGGGGAAAACGTACCGCGGAAAGCAGGGATTATACACGCACTGGCCGCGGGCCATCACCTGTGTCGGAACGACACGGCGCAGGCGCGGAATGCCGCGCCCTGGGCGCGCCGCCCGCCCGCCGGCTTATTCATCCGACACAATTTGGCAAGGCGCGGAATTGGCACGGAGCTTGCACAATCAAGAGTGAGGGGTAACGCTCCCTCAAGAACGCCTCTCTGTTGCTTCGGCCAGTGACCAACGTGTCGGCGCGGCTCGGCGGAAACCGGTGGAGCAACAGAGAGGCGGGTATCCAATCACCCGCCCCGGCGTCATCTCCGCCCAGGAACAATCCAATCGACAACTCGCCGCCACCGAGCACCCAGGCCGGCTGAAGCCCGGCCTTACGCAGGGCGCCGGCCGCAGGTCAGCATCGCCCGCACCTTGCTGCAGATGGTTTCGGCCGCCTCCGGTACATCAAGCACATCGCACTCGGAGCCCAGGATGTGCGGGTGTCCGGCCTGGCGCATCCTGGCCATCAGATCGAGTGTCAGTTCCTCGACCTTCTCCAACGGCACGACCGCGTCGGAGTAAAAATTCTTTGTCGGCAGGTTCCCGAACAGGACCACGTCCTTGGGCACGACGGCCGCGTCTTCCCACAGGCGTCGCGAACTGCCCAGGCTCAGGATGACCGGGTGGAGCCGTCCGGCGAATTCCCGCACCATGAAGGTGGACAGCTCGCCGCAGTCGTGGAAGATGAGGTCTACGCCGGCCGCCTGCAGCAGGCCGTTGAGGCGCAAATGGGGCGCCATCACGAAGCGTTCCAGAATATCCGAGCCCGCCTGGATCTGCTTGGGAGACAGGTACACCACATTGGCGGCCGGTTCGCAGATCAGGATAGCTTTCGCACCGGCCCGGATCTGGGCTTTCACAGAGCGTTGTACGGCCAGTTCGGCGAGCGCCAGGCATCGCTCGGCCAGGCGCACGCCGGGATCGTCCTCGGCCGTCAAGCCCGTGCCGGCCATGGCCACGGGGGTGATGGGGTCCTTCAGCAGCTTGGTCATCAGCGAAAAGGGGCCGATGGCCATGCCCACCGGAGCGAACCTGCCCCCCTCGGCCACGTACCGGACCGATTCGATGTGGGCTCGATTGCGGGCCGCGAAATCGTCCTCCGCGGCTCCCCGGACACGCTCCAGATCGGCGTCCGCCGGCGCCTGGTCGAAGTGGAACGAATCGGCTTGTGGTTCGGCAACGCCCAGCAGCCGCAGCACGTCGGCTTTCTCCAGGCGCAGATCCATCAGCGCAACCGCCAGGGGCGTGTGGAACTCGCGCGCCGTCTCCTCAATCACCGCGCCCAGCCGCCGGCCGTCCAAGACGATCTCCGCGGCGTCCGGATGCCGATGGAGGATGAGATCGGCGCCGATCGGCATCCGAAGTCCGGCGCGGGCCAAGTCCAGATAGAAGTCGCGTTTCATCGGATTGGGAACGGTGATTATCGGTTGGCGGGCGCCGGAATAGCAACCTCAGGTTGGGGTTTGATGCGGCGTGTGGTCCAGCCGCGCCGAGGCCCCTGATTTAACTGCGGCTCGGGGCACGGGTCGAGTGATAAAGTCGGCGCCATGCTTGCCAAGAAAAAGTCTCTTACCGGCTGCTTGTTGCTGTTGTTTGGGCTGGCGGCCGGCGCGGCGGGCCAGCCTGGACCTGCGCGCGGGCCGCTGCGCATCCTTCCATCCAATCCGCGCTACTTTACCGATGGCTCGGGCAAGGCCATCTATCTCGCCGGAAGCCATAATTGGGGCAATTTCCAGGACTCCGGGCACCGCGCGGAGCCCGGCGATCCTCCGCCGCTATCCGATTTCCAGCGCTACCTGGACTTTCTCCAGCGCTACAACCACAATTTCTTCCGGTTGTGGAGATGGGAAGTACCTCAATGGACCGACACCGAACCGCCGGGGGTCAAACATGCCCGGCCACATCCGTGGCTGCGCAGCGGTCCCGGCCTGGCCAAGGACGGAAAGCCCAGATTCGACCTGACCCGTTTCGATCCGGAGTACTTCGAGCGCTTGCGGGTGCGCGTCAAGGCGGCCGGGGAGCAGGGCAGGTACGCCTCGATCATGCTTTTTGAAGGCTGGGCGGTCCAGCTCCTGGATGCCTGGACTTATCATCCCTTCAACGCTGCCAACAACGTGAATGGGATCGATGCCGATGCCGACGGGGACGGCCGCGGCCTGGAATTCTATACGCTCGTGCCCACGCCCATGGGCAAGCAGGTGCTCGCCTTGCAGGAGGCTTACCTCCGCGGGGTCATCGACGCCGTCAACGATCTGGACAACGTGCTCTACGAAGTCTGCAACGAAGCCGGCCCGTATTCCACCGAATGGCAATACCAGGTCATCAGGTTCGTGAAGGAGTATGAATCGCACAAACCGAAGCAGCATCCCATCGGCATGACCTTCCAGTACCGGGGAGCCACGAACCGCGCGTTGTTCGACAGCCCGGCAGACTGGGTCTCACCGAATCCCGGCGAAGCGGCGGAGAGCTACCTGGAGAATCCGCCGGCCAACGTCAGTGGCAAGGTAATCGTCAACGACACCGACCACCTGTGCGGGCATACCTGCGGCGACAACATCTGGGTATGGAAGAGTTTCTGCCGCGGCTTGAACGTGCTGTTCATGGAGGAGCTATCACCGTCGCCGATCTGGCAGGACTCCGCCCGGGTGGCGATGGGACAAACGCGGCGGTATGCCGAGAAGATGAACCTGGCCGAGATGACGCCCCACAATGAGCTGGCTTCCGTAAGGTATTGCCTGGCCAAGCCCGGCTCGGAGTACCTGGTTTTTCAGCCCGGCGTCCGCGGCGTATTCACCGTCAACTTGAAAGGCGCGGAGGGCACGTTGGCAGTGGAGTGGCTGAACATCAATGCCGATGCCACCGTTCCGGGGAAACCGGTCCAAGGTGCGGGCGTCCGGGCCTTCACCACGCCTTTTCCGGGCCCGGCGGCGCTCTACCTGAAGCTCACCAGCGGGGGACAATGATCGCAAGTCTGCCGCATTGCTGAATCTCGATAACTGTACCGGCGGCGTCCCGCCGGCAACCCTAAAGTTGGGCGCGCAGTCGAGGCCTGCCGGCGCACTGAACTGGGACGCAGATCCACGCAGATCAGATCTGCGTGAATCTGCCTTTATCTGCGTCCCACTCCGGCTGAACTCAGAACCT
>JAPKYU010000228.1 GCA_026394175.1 Acidobacteriota bacterium
GTTCCGCGGCACGCTGCGCACCACGCGGCCCGACGACATGGCCGCGGCCGTGATCGCCGAGCTGCTGAAACGGACGCCGGGCCTGGACCCGGCCGAGATCGAAGACGTGATCCTGGGCTGCGCCATGCCGGAGGCCGAGCAGGGCATGAACGTGGCCCGGATCGCCGGGCTGCGGGCCGGCCTGCCGGTCTCGACCAGCGCCATGACCATCAACCGCTTCTGCTCCTCGGGGCTGCAAGCCATCGCCCTGGCCTCGGAGCGGATCATGGCCGGCTTCGGGGAGGTAATCCTGGCGGGGGGCACCGAGTCCATGAGCCTGGTGCCCATGGGCGGCCGCCGGCCCTCCCCCAATCCCACCCTGATGGAAACCTACCCCGACGCCTACCTCTCCATGGGCCTCACGGCGGAGCGCATGGGGCCGAAATACGGCGTCACGCGCGAGATGGCCGATTGCTTCTCCTACGAAAGCCACCGCAAGGCGCTGGCGGCCATCGAGCAGGGTCGCTTCCAAGACGAGGTCGTGCCGCTGGAGGTGCGGATGGTCGAGCCGGGCAGCAACGGCAAGCCGAAGGTGACGAAGCTGACGTTTGCGGTGGACGAATGCCCCCGCGCCGACACCACCCTGGAGGCGCTGGCCAAGCTGAAGCCGGCCTTCCACGCTCACGGCACGGTGACCGCCGGCAACGCCTCGCAGATGAGCGACGGGGCGGCCGGCGCCATGGTAATGTCGGCCGAACGGGCGCGGGCGCTCGGCCTGCCGCCGCTGGCGCGCTTCGTCGCCTTCGCCACCGCCGGCGTTCCCCCGGAGGACATGGGCATCGGCCCGGCCTTCGCCATCCCCAAGGCCCTCAAGCTGGCCGGCCTGACGCTGGACCAGATCGACGTGATGGAGCTGAACGAGGCCTTCGCCGTGCAGGCGCTCGCCGTCATCCGCAAGGCGGAGCTGGATCCGGCGAAGGTCAACGTGAACGGCGGCGCCGTGGCCCTGGGGCATCCGCTGGGCTGCACCGGCGCCAAGCTGACGGCCACCATCATTCATGAGATGAAGCGGCGCAACGCCCGCTACGGAATGGTTACCATGTGTATCGGCGGCGGCATGGGCGCCGCCGGCATCTTTGAAAGGTGTTAGGTTCCAGGTGCTGGGTTCTTAACACCTAGAACCTAACACCTAACACCTGCCGGAGAAGCAATGGCGACACAGACAACGCCGTACCCGGCCGTCCAGGGCGGCAGCTTCCTGATTGAGGACCGCCGGCCGGAAGAGATTTTCACGCCCGAGGATTTCAGCGACGAGCACCGGCAGATCGCGCGGACCGCCGACCAGTTCTTTGCCAACGAGGTGGCGCCGAACGCCGAGCGCCTCGAGCAGAAGGATTACGCGCTCACCCGGGAATTGCTGCGCAAGGCGGCCGAGGTGGGCCTGACGTCGATCGACATTCCCGAGCGCTTCGGGGGCATGGAGCTGGACATGGCGTCGTCGGCCATCGTGGCCGAGCACATGGCGCACAACGGCTCGTTTGCCGCCTCCTTCGGCGCGCACGCCGGTATCGGCACCACCCCCATCCTTTTTTTTGGCAGCGAGGAACAGAAGGCGAGATACCTGCCCAGGCTGGCGAGCGCCGAGCTGATCAGCTCCTATGCGCTCACCGAGGCCCACGCCGGAAGCGACGCGCTGGCGGCCCGCGCCCGCGCCGAGCTGACGCCCGACGGCAGGCACTACGTGCTGAACGGCGAGAAGATGTGGATCACCAACGGCGGCTTCGCCGACCTCTACATCGTGTTCGCCAAGGTCGATGGCGAGAAATTCACCGCCTTCATCGTCGAGAAAGCCTTCGGCGGCGTCGCGCCGGGCGCCGAAGAAAGAAAGATGGGGCTGGACGGCAGCTCCACCACGCCGCTGATCCTCAATGATTGCAAGGTGCCGGTTGAGAACGTGCTCCACGAGGTCGGCCGGGGGCACATCGTGGCTTTCAACGTGCTGAACATGGGCCGGCTGAAGCTGGGCGCGGTTTGCGTGGGCGGCTGCAAGGGACTGCTGCAGCACGCCGCCCGGTACGCCAAGGAGCGCAAAGCGTTCGGCAAGCCGATCGCCGAATTCGGCCTGATCCAGCAAAAGCTGGCGCAGATGGCCGTCCGCGCCTTTGCCGCCGAGGGCATCCTGTACCGCACCACGGGCATGATCGACGCGCTTTACGAGCGCGACCGCGAGGCGGCAGACGCCGGGCGGAAGGCGCTGGAGGAGTACGCCGTCGAGTGCGCCATCAACAAGGTCTACGGCAGCGAAGCGCTCTTCTTCGTGGCCGACGAGGCGGTGCAAATCTACGGCGGTTACGGCTACCACCACGACTACCCGCCGGAGCGCGCCTTCCGCGACTGCCGCATCAACCGCATCTTCGAGGGCACCAACGAGATCAACCGCCTGCTGACCACCGGCATGCTGATGAAGCGCGCCATGTCGGGACAGCTCGCGCTGATCCCCGCCGCCCAGCGGTTGATGAACGAAGCGTTTTCCGGGGCGGCCGCGGACGCCGATGCCGTGGGGCACATCAAGAAGATGGTGCTGTTGGCCGCCGGCGTGGCTTTCCAGAAGCACAAGCAGGCGCTGGCCGACCAGCAGGAAGTGGTGGCCGCCATCTCCAACATCGTCATGGAGGCCTTCGTAACCGAAACCGCGCAGTTGCGGACGCGGAAGATGGGCGGCCGCAGTCCGCAGGCCGAAGACATGACGGCGGTGCTGCTCTACGAGGCGGTGGGCCGCGCCGAAGCCGAGGCCAAAACGGTGTTGGCGGCCTGCGCCGAGGGCGACGCGCTGCGCGCCCAACTCGCCGTGCTGCGCCGCTTCACCCGCATGGAGCCGATCGACGTGGTGGCCGCGCGCCGGCGCATCGCGCAGCGCGTTCTGGACGCCGGCAGATACCTCGTTTAGTTCACCACAAAGACACGAAGAGCACGAATGTTCACAAAGATTCGCACTTTGTGACCCTTTGTGTTCTTTGTGTCTTTGTGGTTAATCTGTTTTCCATGCGCTCTCCGGCGCCAGCTCGCCAGGTCCGCGGCCGCGTGGTGCTGGCCGTGGGCCTGCCCGGCTCGGGAAAATCCACCTGGTTCGCCCGCCGCGGTCTTCACCCCCTTTCCACCGACCTGCTGCGCCTGCTGCTGGACGACGAGAACGGCCAGTCGCAGCAGAGTCACGTGTTCGGCGCGCTCTACGGGCTGTTGCGGAGGCGGCTGGCGATTGGCCGCCGCCTCACCTGGGTCGATGCCACCAACCTGGAACCGTCGCAGCGCCGCAACTTCCTGCAGATGGCCCAGGAAATGGGGTACTGCGCGGATGCCGTCTATTTTGACGTGCCACTGGAAGTCTGCCTGGAGAGGAATGCCGCGCGGAACCGGTGCGTGCCGCTGGAAGTGATGCGCGATTTCGCCCGGCGCCTGCGCCCGCCGGATTATTCCGAAGGCTACCGCAAGATTTTCCTGGTGCAACCCAACGGGACGCTGCGGCGCCTTGGGAAAAAATAACCACGAAGACACAAAGGGCACAAAGGCCCACAAAGTGCGATTCTTTGTGGTCCTTTGTGCCCTTCGTGCCTTTGTGGTTCAGTCCGCTTAGAAGCTCAGCCTCAGCACGAACTGGATCTGGCGCGGGCGCCGGGAACCGTTCGGCTGCAGGAACATGGTGTTGACCTGGCTGCCTTGCTGGTCGAAGCGCGTCCCCGTGTCCAGTCCGGAGAACTGGGTATGGTTTGGGAAGTTAAAGAACTCGCTGCGGAACTCGAGCGAGCGGGTGCCCTTTTCGGAAAGCCGGAAGCGGCGGGTAACGCGCATGTCCCAGTTGTTGATGCCGGGGCCGCGCAGAATGCCCACGCCGGCGTTGCCCCAGTAAATCTGCTCCACGACGCCGGAAGGCCGAGGCAGCGCCGGCCGGGCGAAGTCGTTCCCGCCCAGCCAGAGGACGCGGCCACCCTCGGTCCCCGTGCCGGTGAAATTCATGCCATCCACCGTCCCGAGACTGGGCATGAACGGCTGCCCCCTCGAGAACATTGTGGTGCCGTTGAATTCCCAGCCATCCAGCGGCCGGCGGAGCCAGGGGTTGGAGGGCAGCCAGCGCCTCGGCGCCGCCCAGGTGTAGTTCATGGTGAAGACGTGATCACGGTCAATGCGCAGCCGGCCGTAGTTGCGTTCCCTTGGGGGTAAGAACGGGCTGACCGTGCTGGTGTCGCTTTGCGACGAGCCCAGCGTCTTGCCAAAGGTGTAGGAACCGCGCACTGTCAGGCCGACGCCCACCTGGGTCTGGAAGCCGCTCTGCACGGAGTTGTAGCTGGAGGTGCTGCCGAACTCGAACTCGTTGATGTCCTGGTACCCGCGGTAGGCCCGCAGGAAGTTCGGGGAATAGACTGCGTTGTTGGTTGGGTCGCGGTTCTCCGGATGGAGGTTGAGCAACCGCGCGCCCGCCGGCTCCGGGTTGACGTTGCGCTGCCAGAGCATGTGGCGGCCCACATTTCCTACGTACGAGACCTCAACCCTGGTGGTGCGGCCAATCGCCTGCTGAATCCCGAAACTGTAGTTGTAAACCGTCGGCAGATAGCCGTGGCCGTATAGCGTATTGCCGACGGTGGAGGGCGCCAGCACGCCGCTGCCCGCGGTCACCGCGAAATCGTCGAAGGTCGTGTAGTAGACCATGGGGCTGAAGACCTTCGGCGGGTTGGGGAGCATGCCCATCGTCGGGTTGCCCTGAATGCGGTCGAAGAAGATGCCGGCGCCGCCGCGGATCGCGGTCTTGCCCCTCCCGATCGGGTCGTAGGCGAAACCGAAGCGGGGGGCGAGGCTCAGACCGGCTACCGTGTACAGCGATTTCGGAAAACCCTTGGTGCCGCCCGACACCATGCCGATGGCCGGGTCGCCGACTCCCGGGGCGAAGGTGCCGAGAAATGCCAGGTTCATGGGTTCCCCGGTCACCGGATTGATGGCCACACGGGTGCCGGCGGCATTGCGGCCCGAATTGATCAGCAGCGGCGCGCGGGCCGGATCATAGAGTCCCTGGACGAAGGCCGACGTCCCTCCGCGGATTTCGGCCTGCGGCAGATTGTGATAGAACCGTATGCCGATGTCCAGCGCCAGCCGCCGGTTCACCCGCCAGTTGTCCTGCGCATACCACTCCAGGTTGGTAAAGCGATAGAGCCCATAGGGCTGCGTGGTGGCTTCCTGGTAACTGGTCATGATGCCCATCAGTGCGCTGGCAAAGGCGTAGCGCGTGCGCAGCGGGTTGTTGCTATCGTCGCTGAAACTGATCGTGCCGCGCGTTGCCGTGCCCTGGATCTGGTCCTTGCGCGTCCGCTCAATGTATACCCCGGTGCTGAGCGTGTGGGTGCCGTGGATCTTGCGCAGGTTCTCGCTGATGCTGAAGATGTGGTTGACGTTCTTGTACGGGAACGAGTTGTTGATTGACGCGTTGACCGAGGTTCCCGGCACGCCGAAGGTCATGTTCGGGATCCAACCGGCCCCGTTTAGCCACGGCCGCCACTGCGACAGCGCGATTCCCAGCGGCCCCCTTTTCATTTTCTCCGGGTAGTCCGGGGCCGAGGTCAGCCGGTTCATGCTGTAGCCCAAAATCAACTGGTTCATGAACGAGGCGCCGATGGCCCGGGTGACGTTGATCGTCAGCCCGCGGCCGGGTTGCCGGAACGTCATCGTCCCCAGACCGTCGTAGTTGGCGCCGCCGTAGATCCAGCACGGGCCGCAGGACCCGCCGGAGGGGGTGTTCCAGGGCACGTGCTGCTCGTCGCTGTTGGTGGTGTAGCGCACGTAGGCATTCCAACGCGGCGTGGGATTGAAGTCGATCCGGATCATGTCGCTCCGCCGCGGGTAAGCGCCGCTGACCGAGGCGATGTAATTCCACTGGTTGACCCGGCTGGCCACCGGGTCAACGAAATTAGGCTTCGGGAACATGTTCAGAATGGCCTGGCCCACCTTGTTCTGCCGGTCCTTGGGGACGATATTGCCGGGGAACTGGGCCCCCGTGAGCGGGTCATACACGCGGATCAGGGCGTTGTTGAGGTCGAAAGTCTGGGTGAAGTCGCCCTGCCTCTCCAGCAGGTTTGGCACGTGCACCTGCTGCGTTCCGTAGTTCATCTTCTGGCGGGTCAATTCCTGCGAGAAGAAAAAGAACAGCCGGGCGTGCTTGCGGTCTTTGGGAATCACCGGGCCGCCCAGCGACCACGCGGCAGTATTGAAGCGGTAGGGCGGCTTCGCGACGCTCCTCTGATTATTGAAATAGTCGTTGGCGTTCATGCTCTCGTGGCGATAGGACCAGGAGGCATTGCCGCGGTACTGTTGCGTGCCGCCGCGGGTGATCACGATGATGGTGCCCCCGACGGAGCGGCCGAATTCAGCCTGGTAGTTGCTTGTCAGCACCTTCACTTCGGCGATCATGTCGATGGTAGGCGCGGTGTGCGTGGTGCCGTTCGAGCCGGTGTCCATGTTGGTCACACCGTCCACCGTCATGTTCTTCTGGTTGTCGCGCGCGCCGTTGATGAAGATGTTGCGTATGCCGTCGGGGCCGGGCGCCTCGCGGCCATCCTGTTCGTCCACGACTCCCGGCAGCAGGCGGAGCATGTCGAGAAAGTCGCGGCCGCGGATGGCCGTGCGGTCCAGATCCTCTCCGGTGACCACGCCCGCTTTCTCGCCGCCGCCCAAATCGACGGGCGCCGCGGTGGCCTCGACGGTTACAACCTCGGCCACCTGGCCAAGCTGCATCTGCACGTCTCCCAGCGCCCGGGTTTCACCGGCGGTCACGCGTATATCCGCCTGGCGATAGGTCTT
Organism: Acidobacteriota bacterium; assembly: GCA_026394175.1. Classification (GTDB taxonomy): domain Bacteria; phylum Acidobacteriota; class Terriglobia; order JAJPHL01; family JAPKYU01; genus JAPKYU01. The sequence continues at coordinate 6,820 of JAPKYU010000228.1, forward strand.
AAACCCGGCGTGTTCCACGCTGATGGAGTACGTGCCGGCCAGCACGTCGGAAAAAGCGAAGTACCCCTCCGCGTTGCTCTGCACGATGCGCGTCGTGCCGGTATCGGATTTCGTCAAGGTCACGGTGGCGCCCGGAACCACGGCCCCGGATGAGTCGCGCACCGTTCCGTTAATCGTTGCCGAAACGTTCTGCCCCCACACGGGCAGAGCCAAAACTGTCGTGAGAAACAGCAGGCAAACAAGGATTGACCGCTTCATAAGCCCACCTCCGTGGTGTGGTTCTATATCACATTTGGGGGCCAGGGGCAATTGGAGGGTTTTGAGTATTTTTTGGCGTCAGCCAGGCCGGCGCCGGCGGCACAACACTACTCCAGCAGCCTGCGCAGGACCTCAGCGGGCAACTCGCCCGTGGGGTTGAAGCGCTCGCCGGCGGCGTAGCGCGTCAGGCTGAAACGCAATTGGCGGGCCACCGGCCGCTGTTCCAGATTCCTGCTCAGATCCAGGGACACGGCCAGCAGCTTCCCTGGTCCCACGCGCGTCTCGAACACGGCGCCGAGCTTGTGGTTGCGGTGGTAGTCGTCGATCACCTGCACGATGGGGCGGAAGCCGGCCGGCGTGTCATCGAGCAAGAAGGCGCGGGCGCCTTCGGTCACTTCCCACCATTGCCAGTCGCTGTGCATGTCGGTGGGAAACTCCGCCAGGGCGGGGTGGCGCGGATCGCACAGAATGCCCATCATGCCCGGCTGTTTCGGGAACCAGCTCAGCGACCAGAACACGGGCAGGAAGCGGATGGGCAGCAGGTTCGGGTTCGCCTGCGTTCCCTCGCAGAGGACCAGCACTTCCCCGCCCTGCTCCAGCCGCCTGCGTGCCGCCGCATCCAGCGACGAGGTGATGAGCAGGTCGGCAGGCGCCGCGGCGGGCGGTTGCTTCGGGTAGACCCAGATGTCCCAGTCGTTGGCGGCCTGGGCGCCCGCAACAGAGCCGCGACCGTCGGGGAGCGGACCCTGCTCTGGGCGATGAGGGGTGACTGGTGTGGCCGTCCGCTCCCTGACGGTCGCGGCTCTGTCGCCAACCGTCAGCGTCAGGCGCAGGCGCGTGGCGCGGCGGATGCCGGCCAGCGGCACGCCGATTTCGCCCAGCGCCGTCACGCCGCCCACCGGAACTTTCGCGGCCTGGAGCCGGCCGGCGGCCAGCACTCGCCCAGCGTCATCGCGCGCCGACCAGGCGGCCGCCGCGTTCACCAGCGCCCGCTGGCCGTAATGGGCCACTTCCGCCTTGGCCGTGAACGTCTCGTCCGACGTCCAGACGAACTTGCTGAACCGCAGCAGCGCCACCGTCTGGCCGCAGAAGCGCCGGAACTCCTCGGGCGCCAGGATTCCCTTGGATTCCCAGAAGGAATCCAGCAGCCCGATCAGCGCCTCGCCCTGGCCCGGAAAATCCTGAAGCTGCAGCAACTGGAAGCCGCCGAAATTCGGGGTACGGAAGGCCGTCTCGATGTCCTCTTTATAGATCCGCCAGGCGAAGCGCCCGGAGGCCTTCTGGAAGTCGGCTGCCTGGTCGATCATGCCCCGGACGGCGAGCTGATCGCGGAAGGCCTCCAGGTTGCGCGGCTTCAGCACGCCCGTGTAGCGCGCGATTTCGTCGTCGTAGTTCGGGAAGGTCACCCATTGGCCGAGCTCGTGAGCGACCAGCGGCATGGGCACAGCCTTGACGTGCTCGGAAAAATCGAAATCGGTGGCCGAGGGCTTTTCGCCGAAGCGGGCGCCATGAATCCGCACCGCCCCCTTCTCGGTGTGGTGCGTGACGTAATAATCGGAACTGGGACCGGGCCTGAGGCGGCGGTGGTCGGCGGTAAATGTGTACAGACGGCGCGGGTCGGCGGCCTTCAATTCGGCCACCAAGTCGTCCATGAAGTTGTAGTCGCCGGTCAGCTCATTGCCCAGGCAGAGCATGGTGAAGGAGGGATGGTTGCCGTAGGCCGCCAGCACGCGCCGCCCCTCGGCCTTCAGGAATTCATCCAGAGCCGCATCGCGGCCCACCCGATTGCTCCAGACGGGCAATTCCACGTGCAGCAGGAAGCCGGCGCGGTCGGCGGCCGTGAACGCCGCTTCCGGCGGGCACCAGGAATGGAAGCGGAAATGGTTCAGGCCGTAGGAGCGGGCGATCCGGAACAGCCGTTCCCAGCCTTCCACGTTCATCGGCGGGTAACCGGTGAGCGGGAAAATGTTGCATTCCAGCGTGCCGCGCAAGAAGATGGGCCGCCCGTTCAAGAGAAACTGCGTTCCGCGCGTGGCGATCTGGCGGAGGCCGAAGTGCGTAAAGAGACGGCTTTCGAGGCCGGCGCCGGCCAGCGTCAGTTCCAGCTCGTACAGGTTCGGCTCATACTCGTCCCAGGCGCGGAGGTTCTGGGGAAGTGGCAACGGCAGCGTTACCCTGCGTTCGGCGTCTGGAACGGTAACATGTAAGGGCGGCCCCATGCGGCCGCCCTCTGGTGACGGGCGACCACGCAGGGTGGCCCTTAACTCGCCCTCCCACGCCCGCCCGGTGATGTTGCGGATGGTCGCTTCGATTCGCAGCGCCTTGCTTTTCCCATCCGGGTACAACTGCGCCGCATCGATCCACACCGGAGGGGAGGCGCGCAACTCGATGCGCCCCACAATGCCGTTCCAATTGGTCTGGGTGTGCTCGGTGACGCTGTGGGCGTTGCGGCCCACGTCGATCAGGTAGGAGTTGTCCACGCAGATGGTGATGCGGTGCGGGCCGGGCTGAAGCGCCGCGGCCAGCTCGTAGACATGAGGCGTGGCCAGGCTGTTCCGGGAACCGAAGGCGCGGCCATCCACCCACACCTCGCTCTGCCAGTGCGACCGCTCCAGGAACAGCGCCATCCGCCTCTCCCGCCACGTTTCCGGAATCACCACTTCTTTCTGGTACCAGGCGCGGCCCTCGTAGGTGAAGGGGCGCGACAGCCAGCCTTTTTCCGGCCCCTTGGTCCTGGTTCCGAAACCGGCCTGATCGGTGCTGCCGGGCAGAAAAATCACCTGGCCGTCCAGCTTCCGCTCCTGCCATTTCTGCTGGTGCCCGATTTTGTCGGGATCAAGTTGGAATCCCCAGGAGCCCGCCAGCGAAATCACCTGCGCCGGCAGGGCAGCGGCAGTTAGCACAAGAAAGACAACGAACATCAGCAGGCGTGAAAGAGGCATAGGCGTGGCCGAATTGTACACCGGCGAAGGGCAAGGAATGGGACGCAGATAAATGCAGATAGGGGGTGGGGATCTGCGTGAATCTGCGTCCCATTTCGCTTTGAAACAGCGTTGACGGGGCACGACCGAAACGGTAACATCAGCCGCACATCTTGGCAGTTTCGGGTCTGGGTTGCGGAGTGTGGACGGGATTCGAAACTCAGTACCCACGGTTTTGGGGTGAGCGATATGGGGTGCCTGCACTTTTCATTGGGGAATTCTCTATCCCTTCCGCTTCGTCGCTGCTTCTGGCTGTTGGTGTGTCTGGCGCTGGCAGGAGCGGCGGCGGCGCAGCAGGGCGCGCCGGCGAAAACGGTTTTGCGGGTGGACAGCGACGAGGTGGCCATCCTGCGGGACAGCTACGGCGTTCCGCACGTGTTCGCCTCGACGCCGCGGGGCCTCTTCTACGGGGACGGCTACGCGGTGGCCGAGGACCGGCTGTGGCAACTGGAACAGTACCGGCGCGACGCGCAAGGGAAGCTGGCCGAGATCCAGGGCCGCGAGGCCCTGGCGCGCGACCGCGAGGTGCGCCTCCATGGGTACACCGCGGCTGAATTGCGCGCCATGTCCGCGGCCTTGCAGCCCGAGGAACGGCTCATCTTCGAGGCTTACCGCGACGGCGTCAACGCCTATATCGAACAGGCGGTGGCCAAAGACGCCCTGCCGGAAGGCTTCCGCAAGGCGGGCATCAGGCCCGCTCCCTGGCAGGTGGAGGACTCCATCTCCATCGGCGTGATGATGACCACGCGCTTCGGATCGGGCGGCGGCGGCGAAATCCGCAACCTGCGCATCTTCAACGCCCTCAAGGCCAAACTCGGCGAGACCGAGGCGCGCAAGATCTTCGACGATTTCTTCTGGATCAACGACCCCAAGTCACCCACCTCCATCACCGAGGAGGACATGAAAAGGCCGCCGACGGCCGGGGGCGGCGGCCGGCCGGGCGGCCGGCGCCCGCTCACCGAGCGCGACATGCTCGGCGACGAGTTCAGCGACCCCATTCTGGCCGATGCCCAGGCGGCTTCCGAGATGCGCGAGACGCTGCGCTACGCCGAAGCGCACCGCCTCCCCACCAAGCTGGGCAGCTACGCCTGGGTGATCGCCCCGCGGCGCTCGGCCAGCGGAAACCCGCTGCTGGTGGGCGGCCCGCAAATGGGCTGGATGACGCCCCAGATCGGGCATGAAGTGCACCTGGGGGGCGCTGGCTTCAACGTGATCGGCATGGGCTTTGCCGGCGTGCCCGGCGTCCTGATCGGCCACAACGCCGACCTGGCCTGGACCACCACCTCGGGGGTGGCCGACATGACCGACATCTTCGTCGAGAAACTCGACCCGAAGAATAAGAAGCGCTATCGCTTCAAGGGCGAGATGCGCGACATGGACTGCCGCACCGAGACCATCGCGGTGCGGGGCGGCGAGCCGGCCGCCGTGGAAGTGTGCCGCACGGTGCATGGGCCGGTGCTGGAGTGGGACGAGAAGGCCGGGGTCGCTTACAGCCGCGCCGTTTCCTATCGCGGCCATGAGCTCGGTACGCTGCGCGCGACGCTGGGCTTCAACCGCGCCAAAACGGTTCAGGAATTCGCGCGCTACGTCCAGCTCATCTGGCCCTCGCACAACTGGCTGGCCGCCGACCGCCACGGCAACATCGGCTACTGGCACGGCGGCAAGCCGCCGCTGCGGCCCGCCGGGCATGATCCCCGCTTCCCGCTGCCCGGCACCGGCGAAGCGGAATGGCAGGGTGTGCAGGCCTTCGAAAACATGCCGCAGGTGATCAACCCGGCGCGCGGCTATGTCGTCAACTGGAACAACAAGCCGGCGCCCTGGACCGACAATCAGGACACGCCGGTCTGGGGC
>JAPKYU010000645.1 GCA_026394175.1 Acidobacteriota bacterium
CGGCGGTTCATCCGCGCCGCAGACCTTCACCGTGGCCTCGGGATGCACATATTCGCTTTCCGCCTCCGGCGCTTCGCACGGGCCGGGCGCGGAGAACGGAACGGTAACGGTCACGGCGCCGGCAGGATGCACGTGGACGGCATCGAGCAACGATGGCTGGATCACGGTAGTGTCCGGTTCCGCCGGGACCGGCGCGGGTACGGTCAACTACTCTGTGACCGCCAACCCCAGCCCCAGCGAGCGCGGCGGAACGCTGACCATCGCCGGGCGCACCTTCACGCTGAGTCAGGCGGCAGGGGTGAGCTGCAAGTACACGATTTCTCCCGAGAGCCAATCGTTCAGCGAGAGCGGCGGAACAGGCAGCGTCTCGGTTTCGACCCAGAGTGGTTGCGCGTGGTCGGTGGTGAGGAACGCCAGTTTCATTACCGTCACTTCTGGCGGCAGTGGCAGCGGCAGCGGAACGGTGGCCTACCTGGTTCTGGCAAACGACTTCAGAAACCCGCGAACCGGAACGCTCACCATCGCGGGACAAACCTTCACGGTCAGCCAGACGGGAGCGAGCGGGACGGCCGTAACCTTCTCGGTGTCCCCAACTCTTCTTGGTTTCTCCGCGCCCGCGGGCTCGACGGCGGTCCCCAGCCAGGAAATCACAGTGTCCAGCCCGGTTTCCGGACTGGCGTGGACAGCCGGCGCAACGTCGCAGGGCGGCACGTGGCTGTCGGTCTCCCCCGCCGCGGGAACGGCCCCGGCGGTCGTCAGCGCCAGCGTCAACCTGGCCGGCCTGTCGCCGGGCAGCTATCGCGGATCGATTCAAGTGCAAAGCGCCGGCGCCGTTCCGCCCGCGCGCACCATTTCGGTGGATTTGACGGTGGGGGCCGCCCTGCCCGCCCAACTCGTTACTGAACCGACCTCGATCGCTTTCGAAACACAGCCGGGCGCGGGCAACCCGCGGCCGAAGACGCTCCGCATCAGCAACGCCGGTGACGGCTCGCTGAACTGGTCGGCGCGCGCGGAAACCTCGAATGGGGGATCGTGGCTTATTCTGGCGCCGACGTCAGGGACCGTATCCGGCAGCTCGCCTGAATATGTCCAGGTAATCGCCAACGCCGCCGGTCTTGGGCCCGGCATCTATACCGGCGCGATTTACCTGACGGCGCAGCAGGCGCAGACAGTTCCGGTGACTTTGCGGGTAACGCCGGCCGCGCAGACGATCCTGCTGAGCCAGACAGCGCTGGTATTCACCGGCGTGCAAGGAAGTGCGCTGGTGCCGTCGCAGAACTTTGGCATCGTGAACGCCGGTGACGGCAGGATGAACTGGAAAGTTGAGGCGGGCACCTTTGCCGGGGGGAACTGGCTGACGGTGGCTTCAGGCAGCGGGAGCAGCGAGGCCTCTTCCCTCAGCGTCCCGGAGGTGGAAGTCGGCATCAACCTGGCCGGTCTGCGCGCCGGCCAATACAGCGGCCTGATCCGCGTGGAGGCGCCCGACGCTGACAATGCACCGCAGTTCGTCGTCGTGGATTTGCTGGTGCTCCCGCCCGGAAGCGACCCCGGAGTCCAGGTGCGGCCCACGGGCCTGATCTTTGCCACCCGCCCGGGCGGTTCGACGCCCGCTCCCCAAAGCGTGCGCCTGGCGACGGCAAAACCGGGGCGTATGGAGATCGTCAGCGGTGTGCTCACATCGGACAGCGTCAACTGGCTCGAAGTGCAGCCGCGCAGTTCGACCGTGGACGCGCCGGGCGCCACGCTCGTGAACGTTCAGACATCTCTGGGATCGCTCGCGCCTGGAGTGCGCCGCGGGGCGGTGACCTTTCTCCTCAGTGACGGTGGTTCGCAGACTGTCAACATCCTCTACCTGGTCGTCGGCGCCGCGAATCCGTTGAGTGCCGCCTACTCGCCTCTTGGCGGAGGCGTCCATGCGGCTGATTGCTATGCGACGCGCCTATTGGGTGTGCATCGCAGTCTTTCCTCCGCTTCATCGACTTTAACCGCCTGGACGGGCACCATCGAAGTGCGGGTGGTGGACGATTGTGGCAACGCGGTCTCTGATGCCAACGTTGTCGCCAACTTCAATAACGGCGACCGGCCGCTTTCCCTGGCCAGCTTGCGCAACGGCGTCTACACGGCCACCTGGCGCCCCATAAACCCGGCGAGCCGCGTGGCAGTGACGGTGCGGGCCAACAAGCCGCCACTGGCGGAGGCACAGTTGTCCCCGGTGCAGGTGGACGTTCCCAGCAGCGCGGGCGTGCCGGCCCTGTTCGAAGGCGGCGTGGTGAATGCCGCCAGCTTTGCGCCCCGCGAACCGCTCGCCCCGGGAAGCATTGTCTCGCTGTTCGGACGGAATCTCGCTTATGACCAGAACTATGCGTCGCGCCTGCCATTGGACACCAAACTGGGCGGAGCTACGCTGCTTATCGGAGGACAGGAGGCGCCCTTGTTCTTCACCAGCAGCGGACAAATCAACGCACAACTTCCCAGCGATCTGGCGCCCAACGGCCGCCCCCAGGCAGTGGTGCGAACCTCCAAAGGCGGGGCCGGCACGGAGTTCCTCACCCTGCCGGAGCCCATTACCATCGCACCTGTAAAGCCGGGGATCTTCACGGTTGGCCAGGACGGCAAGGGGCAGGGCGTAGTCATGGACGTGGCGAACCGTCTGGTGAATAGCGCCAATCCGGCCAAGGCGGGCGATGTGGTTGTCGTTTATTGCACCGGACTGGGCGCGACGAATCCGGCAGTGCGCTCGGGAGAAGCCGCGCCAGCCTCGCCGCTGGCCCGTGTGCTGACGCCGGTCACGGTAACCATTGGCGGCCAGGCAGCCGCGGTTCAGTACGCCGGCCTCACCCCCGGCTATGTCGGCCTCTATCAGGTGAACGTACAAATCCCCGGTGGCGTTACCCCCGGCTCTTCGGTCCCCTTGGTCCTTTCCCAAAACGGCGTCCCCAGCAATGCAGTTACTCTGGCGGTGCGGTAATGCAGGCTTTCTATGCGGCGGCACTAACCGGGAACGATGGCCGCATAACCGTTTTTGCGGGCGACGTCGAATAGCGCTCTGTCAAAGGTGACCAGAGTGGCGTGGCTTTGTTTGGCGTAAGCGAGGAGGTAGCAATTGCCGACCCATTTCGATGCCGGCTTGGCGGCGAACGGCGCTGTCGCTTGCCGGAAAGCAAGATCGAGGCCGCGGGGTTCCGGAAGGTCAGGGAAAAACGAGATCATGGGGATTCTCATCTTCGGGGAAGTCCGGGCCAAGCTGGCCCGAACCGGTGACGAGAGGGCTCGTTAGATAATCGCCCTTCTTGTCATCGTCGTAGGCCTGCTCGATGGCCCGGATAATCAACCCACGGATGGAGGTGCCCGACTGCTCCGCCCTGTGACGGAGTTTGCCATGCAAAGGTTTGGGGATATCGACGGTTGTTCGGATTGCCAGTACGCTATCATGTCACAATATACATAAGCCTGTCGAGCGACGCGGCTCTTTCCAAAATGACGGGGAACCGATCACCATACCCGGCGAGGACGCCGGCGGTACAACGACGGGGAACTTATGCGACGCTCTTACTGCCTACTGCCTTCTGCCTACTGGCTCTTGCCTTCTGCCTACTGCCTTCCGCTTTCCCTCAGGTCATCACCACGGTGGCGGGCAGCAAGAGTGAGTTTCGTGGCGATGGCGGCCTGGCAACGAAGGCGCCCCTGGGACCGGTCATTGGGATTGCTCTGGACCCCGCCGGCAATGTCTTCGCCTGCGACAACGACAACAACATCGTGGTGAAGATTTCGCCGGCGGGCGTCCTCACGGTGGTGGCAGGCAACGGCGTCCTGGCCTTTTCCGGCGACGGAGGCCCGGCCACCAGTGCTTCTCTGGCGCTGGACATCAGCCGTCTCGTCGGCGCCAATTCGCAAGTGGCGGTAGATGCAGCCGGCAACCTCTACATCGCGGAGACTATCAGCCACCGTGTTCGCAAGGTCACACCCGGTGGGATCATCACCACCCTGGCTGGAAACCGGAAGGCTGCGTTTGCCGGCGATGGCGGCCCGGCCACCAGCGCTTCTCTGAACTGGCCCGCGGGTGTGGCGGTGGACGCGGCCGGCAACGTCTACATCGGCGACACCAACAACCACCGGGTCCGCAAGGTGTCGCCGGACGGAACGATAACGACGATCGCCGGTGATGGCTATACGTTGGGGATCGACGGCCGCCTCCGAGGCGATGGCGGCCCGGCCACCAGGGCCTCTCTGAATTATCCCATGGGTGTGGCGGTGGACGCGGCCGGCACCCTCTATATCGCCGACAATTGGAACCACCGCATCCGCAGAGTGAGCCCCCAGGGCACGATCACGACCGTGGCCGGGTCGGGCGCTGCATTCCTGACGGGCTTTTTCGGAGGGGGCTTTTCCGGTGATGGCGGACCGGGCACGAAGGCCGAGCTGAATCTTCCGATCGGAGTAGCGGTGGATACAGGCGGCCGTCTTTACATCGCCGACTCTGAGAACCACCGAATTCGCATGGTCACACCCGAGGGCACGATCACCACGGTCGCGGGCAACGGTTTCATCGACAGTGCCGGCTTCCCCCCTTTTATTGGGGACGGCGGCCCGGCCACCAACGCCCCGTTGTACTTCCCGGTCGGCGTGGCCCTGGACGCGGCCGGCAGCTTCTACATCGCCGACTCTGAGCACGTCCGCGTCCGCAAGGTCGGTCCGGACGGGATCATCACCACAGTCGCCGGCAACGGAGCCAACCGATTTTCCGGGGACGGCGGCTTAAGCGCCAGCGCCACCCTCAACTCGCCACAGGCAGTGGCGGTGGATGCGACCGGCAACCTCTATATCGCCGACGGCGGCAACAGAAGGATCCGCCGGGTTGGACCCGATGGGATCATCAGTGGATCGCACCGGAAGCCTGTACGTCACCGACAGCCGCAACCAGCGCATCCGTAAAGTTAATTCCAGCGGGACGATCACCACGCTGGCCGGCAATGGAACCCAGGGCTTTTCCGGTGATGGCGGCCCCGCCCTGAACGCCGCGCTGAAATCCCCCACAAGTGGGGCGGTGGACATAGCCGGAAGCCTCTACTTCGCCGACAGGGACAACCAGCGAATCCGCAAGGTCAGCTCCGACGGGACCATCACGACGGTAGCCGGCGACGGTTTCACCCAATCGGGGCAAGGACGTTTCACCGGTGACGGCGGCCCGGCCACCACGGCCTCGTTGAACAACCCGGAGGGTGTCGCGCTGGACCTGGCCGGGGGCCTTTACGTCGCTGACGCCGGCAACCACCGTATTCGTAAAGTGGGCGCTGGGAGCGGCATCGCCACCATCGTTGGCAACGGCCAGGGGGAATTTTCCGGCGATGGCGGGCCGGCCACCAACGCTTCGCTGGCCGGTCCGAAGGGAGTGGCGCTGGATCAGGCCGGCAACCTGTATATTGCCGACACGGGCAACAATCGCGTCCGCAAGGTTCTGGCCGCGCCTCCGTCATATGCCGTCGCACCTTCGAGCCTGACCTTCTCCGCCCGAGCCGGCGCGCCGGTGGTGGCGGCGCAGTTGCTGGCCGTCACCGGCACAGTTCCCGGACTGGTGTGGAGCGCAACCGCCTCTTCCTCCTGGATCACCGTGTCGCCCCCCGCCGGCACGATGTCGGGATTGATTTCCGTTGCTGTGAACGTCGCCGACCTGGCGCCCGGCACGCATCGGGGAACGGTGACCGTGCAGGCGCCCCAGACCGCTTCTCCCATCCGGACGATGGCGATCGAACTAACCGTCTTGCCGGCGTCGGCAGCACAACTGACGGTGGACCGTTCCTCGATCATCTTTGAAGCTCAAGCGACGGCGGGCAACCCGGGGCCGCAGACTGTGCGGGTCGGCAACCCTGGAACCGGCGCCGTCGCCTGGTCGGCGCGCGCGGAGACGCTGAGTGGCGGCGCCTGGCTGGGCATATCGCCCGTTTACGGCTCGGCTTCGGCCGCTTCGCCGGCAACCCTGCAGGTGAACGCCAACATGACCGGCCTGGCCGCGGGCGTGTACTCGGGCATGGTGCGTTTGGAGAGCGCGGCCGGCCAAACCCAGAGCGTGGCGGTAGAGCTGATCCTTTCGCAGGCGACGAAGACCATCCTGCTCACCCAAACCGCGCTGCGGTTCACTGCCGTCGAGGGCGCGGACACGGCTGCCCGGCAAAGCCTGGGAATCGTGAACAACGGGCAGGGTGTGATGAACTGGACCCTGCGGGCTGAGACGGTGAACGGTGGCAACTGGCTGACGGCGTCGCCGGCCGGCGGGCAGAGTGACGCCGCTTCCATTACCGTGCCAACGGCCGAAGTGGGGGTGAAGGCGGTGGGGCTGAAGGCCGGCTCTTATGCGGGACTCGTGCGTGTGGATGCGCCCGGCGCCAACAACTCACCGCAATT
>JAPKYU010000540.1 GCA_026394175.1 Acidobacteriota bacterium
CATGACCGCGGCCCATCGCACGCTGCCGTTCGGCACGGAGGTGGAAGTCACCAGCATGGAGAATGGGCGGCGCACGCGGGTGCGCATCAACGACCGCGGTCCGTTCGTTGATGGGCGCATCATCGATCTCTCGCTGACCGCGGCCAAGAGCATGGGCGTCTGGGGGCCGGGAACCGCGTTGGTGCAGTTGAGAGTGGTAAGGGCGCCCGGCGTGGCCGGGGCCGCATCGCCCGCGGGGCCGGCGCCGGTTTCCAGCCGGGCATCCAGCCCGCTCCCCAGCCCCATCGCTCCGGCTGCCGCCGGCCGGTTCACGGTGCAGGTAGGCGCGTTCGCCGACCGCCGCAATGCCGAGCGGCTGCGCGGTCAACTGGCACGGCGCTATCCGCAATACCCGGTGAATTCGGTGGCCTCCCCCGACGGCGGGCGCTATCGGGTGTGGGTGGGCAACGAAGCCAGCGAGGAAAAGGCGGGAGCCATCGCCCAGTTGCTGCGCCGCGAACGCGTCGATGCCTTTGTCATCCGCCTCGATTAATTCCGCTTTTCAGCACACAAAACATGGATCCGGCGCCCCGGCCAGAACGTCTGTGTAAGCACAGAGAGCGCCCCATGGAAACCCTATCGGAACTATTCGAGTATCAGCTACAGCTCGCCTATTCAATGGAACACCGGCTGCTGGTTCTGTTGCGGCAGACGGCGGCCGAAACGCACAGCGCCAAGCTGCGCAAGGCGCTGGCCGTGCACTGCAACGGGAACCTGGTGCAGATCAAGCGGCTGGAGCGCGTCTTCCGCATGATCGAGAAGCCGCCGGCCGCGCGAACCTGCCACGAGCTGGAGGGCTTTATTCGGCAGAAAGAGGAGTTCGAGCGGCTGGGGCCCTCGCGGGACCTGCGCGACTGGGTCAATCTGGACATTGCCCGCAAGATCGAGCAATACGAAATCGTCTGCTATGCCAGCCTGCACAACCTGGCGGCCAAGCTGCGCCTGCCGGCCGCGGTCAAACTGATCCGCGACAACCTGCGCGACGAAGAGGACTTCTTGTTCCAGTTGAAACTGCAGTCGCCGCGCCTGGCGTCGGAACGCCTGGTCCCCGCCGCCTGAGCCGGCAGCGGCGTGCTGTCGGCGCCGTCTTTCGGCAACACTCATCAGGGGAACAACACGGGCAGGGCCGCCTTGTCGGTGTACATGCAGCGCCCGTTGTGGCCGCAGGCCGGCACCACCACCAGCTTGTGCTGGGCCCCATACTTGGACTTCATGTAGTTCCAATAGGTGAGCCCACGCGCCAGGCGGCTGGCCCCCTGGGCCATGGCCGCGCAAGAACTGTCGAAGCCGAACAGCGGCAGCGTGTCCAACGCGCCCAGCAGGTAGGTAACGTCGCGCGAGGCCATCTGGCGGCGCAGATCGTCGTCGGACACGGTGGTAGCGTAGCCCGCGCGCTGCTCCAGGCCGTTGCGCCAGCGATTGTAGTTGGCGCATTTCTGGCTCTCCGCATACTCCTTGAAGTCGCCGGTGCAGGTGCCGTCATTCGCGCAGGTGGCGCCGGCGGGCAGCCGCGTGGCATCCAGATACAGGTAGCTGGAGGGGTTCGAGACAACGTACTTTACCGGCACGCCAAGGCCGTTCACGACGTGCGTCGCGGCCACGTAGCGGTTGGTGAACTGCCCGCCGGCGGAATGCCCGGTGACAACGATGACGCGGAGGTTCGGAAACACCTTGCGGCGGGCCAGCATGCGCAGCAATTCGTCGATGAAGTCAAAGGTCGCGACTTTCAGCCCGTCGGCAGTCCCGCCCCCGCGCCAGTCCTGCTCCCCGCCGCAACCCCAGGAAATCTCGCCGGGCTTCAGCGGGTCTTTGCAGCCGCCGGAATTGGAGGCCAGCCGCGGCGCGATCACCAGCGAGTTCTCCAGAGCGCCGGCAATCAGCGCTCCGGCCACGCCGGAGAGGAAATAGGAGTCGGCATCCCGGCCCGCCCCATGGACAATGATCAGAGCCCGCTGGATGTGCGCGTTCCTCACCGTCAGCGGAAACGAGCGGTAGACCAGCGAAAAGCGGCCCCCGGGGCCCAGCGGCACTTGTTCCAAACAACTGGGGTCGGCAGTGGTGCACGCCGCCCTGTCGGCCGCCTGGCCCACGGTGGCGACAAGAATCAGTAACAGTCCGACTATTCTCACGCCGCTTAGTATACACAGGCCCGCGGGCGTTTCACTCCGCACTCCGCATTCCGCGCTCCGCACTCCCCCCGGAAGCCGGCTCGATATGCACCAGGACATCGGCGATCGCCGGGATTTCGCGCCGCAGGTGCGCGCGAACCGCCGTGGCTATGTCGTGTGAGGCCCGGACCGTGGTGTCCGGATCCACTTCGACGTGGATATCGACGTGATGTTGCAGGCCGGTCTTGCGGGCATAGCATTTCTCCACGCCCGTGACCAACGGGACTTGAAGCGTGACCTGGCGAATGCGGTCGATCAGGGCGGTCTGGGGCATGGTGTCCATCAGGTCCAGGGAGGCATCGCGGGCCACGCGCAGGCCGGTCACGATCACGATCAACCCCACGGCGAAACCGCCATAGTGGTCCGCGGCCAGGAATTCACTGGGCCGGTAAATCGTCAATCCCAGCGCCGCCAAAGCGGCGCCGGCCGAGAGAATATCGACCGCGTCGTTCCAGGCGTCGCCCACCAGGGAGGCGCTGTCGATCCGCTGGCCAACGCGGAATTTGAAGAAGCTGAGCAGCGATTTGACGAAGATCGCGGCGATCAGGGGCCAGATGGTGAACAGGCTGGGGGGCGGGTGCACCAGGTTGATGTTGCGCATCGAGCGATAGCAGATGCCCAGGCCGCCGGCCAAAATCGTCAGCCCCACCAGGAAGCCGGCCAGGATTTCGACCCGGCCGTGCCCGTAGGGATGGTCTGCATCGGCCGGCTTCTCCGCCAGCAGCATGCCGAAGAACACAACCGCCGAGGCAAACACGTCGCCGGCAAACTCGACGCCGGCCGCCACCACCGAGGTCGAGCCGCCGAACACACCGACCAGAATATTGGCCACAGACAGGCTGGCGCTGGCGGCCATGCTGAACATCGCCAGCCGCCGCCCTAGCCGCAGCCTGCGCTGTACCTCGGAAAGCTCTTTCACACGCGTCAACCTACTGCCGCAGTATAGCAGCCTGCTTTGGTTTGTAGCGCCGGCATCGTGGCTGGTACCGCCGGTCCCGCGAGGCGGGACCAGCGGCACAACGGCTGCAGGAGTGCAAAATGCCGTCCAGGGAGCCGGCCGGCAGAATCGTAAAGACGGTGTGAACGTGGTTGGGCATCAAACACCAGGCGTGCAGGCAGTAGCGTTGGCCGTCGAAGTACCGCAACGCATTGGCGACCAATTCGGCGATGTCCGGACGCGCGAGCCGGCAGGCGCCAACTCCTGAGTCCAGATAGCGCTCGATACGTTCGCTGAACAACTCATCGAGCCGCCGCGTTTCCTCCCCGGTTAGCTTGCGCCCCTGGTGCCGCGCGGTTTGCAGAATGTCGCGGCGCTCGAATTCGTAACCTTCAAGCACTGGCTCAGGTAAAGAATCCGCCAGCCGAAAAGTGACAAAGTAGCTGGCAGCACCGAGTTCCCAGTGGGGCAGGCGGCGATGCCGGACGAGCATGATGCGGATTGTAGCGCGGTGGGGCGGAAAAGCAAACCGGGCGTTACCGGCGGGACGCCGGCGCTACGTGGATGGGGCGAGACGCCAGCGGCACAACGGCTGCGGCTCGGTTGCTGCCGCTTCCCGTATAATCGGCCAATGAAGCTTCGGTTCTGCTGGGCGGCGGGCGTGGGAGTGTGTGTGCTGCTGGTGTTGTTCAGCGTGCCGCGGAGGGTCAGGGCGCCGGGCGCCGAGGCTCTGCCGTTTTTTGAGGCGCCGGCCGGCGAGCGCCCGGCGCGAATCGATCCGGGCGGGGAAACGGTGCTGCCCAACGGGCGGGTGATCACTCCGCGCGGCCGCCAGTTCTTCACGGCGCCGCATCCCTACGGCCTGGCGCTCAGCCCCGACGGGCGCACCCTGGCCACCGCCAATAGCGGCACCAAGCCGTTTTCCCTCACCATCATCTCCCTGCCCGGCGGCCGCGCTCGCGAGATCCGCTCCTCGCTGAACGCCACGTTCATGGGCCTGGCGTTTTCGCCGGATAGCCGCACGCTTTATGCTTCGGGCGGCGACGACGGCGCCATCCTCGCTTTCGACCTGCGCGGCGACCGCTTGCTGGCCAATATTCCGTTGAATGACACGCAATGGCGCGACAGCTATATCGGCGAAATCGCGCTCGATTCCGCGGGCAAATATCTGTATGCCTGCGACCAGGCCAATTTCCGGCTGGTGGTGATCGATACGGCCGGCCGGAAAGCGGCCGGCAGCGTTCGAGTCGGCCGCTACCCGTTCGGCGTGGCGCTCGCGCCGGACGGCCGCCGCGCCTACGTGGCCAACGTCGGCATGTTCCAGTACTCGGAAATTCCTGGCGGGCTGAGCTTTCCGCCGTTCGGCTTTCCATCGCCGGAGGCGCGCGACGGCACGACCGCCGAAGGCCGGCGGGTGCCGGGACTCGGCGACCCGAACGCGCCGGAATCGTTCTCCGTTTTTGAAATTGACATTACCGAGCCTTCCCGGGCGGCGGTCGTCGGCCGGATCAAGACCGGTGTGCCGGCGGGCACCGCGGTGGGCGGAATCCCGGCGCTGGGCGGCAGCAGCCCCAATGGCGTCGCCGCCGGGAAGCGCTACGTGTATGTGTCGAACGGGAACAACGATCTTGTCTCGGTGATCGATCGCCGGCGGGCGCAAGTGATTGCGGAGATCCCGCTGGCCTTGAGCGCAAAGACCGAGCGCTGGCGCGGCATCATTCCCTTCGGCCTGGCGCTGAGCCCCGATGAGACGCGGCTATACGTGGCCGAGGCCGGGATCAATGCCCTCGGCGTGATTGACGCCGCCGACAACCGGGTCCTTGGCCATCTGCCCGCGGGCTGGTTCCCGGGTAAGCCGGCGGTCAGCGCCGACGGCCGGACCGTGTACGTGGCCAACGCCAAAGGATTCGGATCGGGGCCGAATGGCGGAGCCGCGTTCCGCCCGGTAGGCGGGAGCAGCTACATTGGCGACATCCAGCGGGGAACGGTGTCGGCCATCCCGGTTCCCGAGGATTCGCGCCTGGCGGCGGAGACGCGCCAGGTGATCCGCAACAACGGGCTGGAGGTCCGGACGGCTCCCTCGCCGCCGCCGGCCTTTTCCCGAATCCGCTACGTGGTCTACGTGGTGAAGGAGAACCGCACCTTCGACGAGGTATATGGGGATTTACGGCGGGCGGGCCGGGAGGTGCGCGGCGATCCGTCGCTGGTGCGGCTGGGGCCCGCCATCATGCCCAACCATCGCGCTCTGGCCGAGCGCTTCGCCATCAGCGACAACTTCTACGTCGATTCCGACGTTTCGGCCGACGGGCACCGCTGGGCCGTCGGCGTTTATCCCAACGCCTGGGTGGAAACAAGCTGGCCGGCCTCCTACGGCAAGCGCCGGGACTACCGCGCCGCCAGCCCGGCGCCGGGCCGCCGCGGCTTCAGCGAGAGCAATTCCTCGGTGCACCCGGAAGACTATCTGGAAGCCGGCTCGCTCTGGGAACACCTGGAGCGCCACAACGTCCCCTTCCGCAACTACGGCGAGGGGTTTGAGCTGGCGGGCAACGATGAAAAAGAGCCCCACCTGCCGACCGGCGCGCTGCTGCCCTCGAACATCCCCATGCCGCTGGCCCTGTTCCGCAATACCGCCCGAAATTACCCGGGCTTCAATATGAACGTGTCCGACCAGTACCGGCTGGCCCGCTTCAGCGAGGAGTTCCGCGAGTTCGAAAAGCCCGGCCGTGACCTGCCGCGGCTGATCTTCATGCACCTGCCGAACGACCACATGGCCAAGGAGCGGCCCCAGGCCGGCTACCCGCGGCGCGAGTCGTATGCGGCCGACAACGACTACGCGCTGGGCCGGCTGGTTGAAATGCTCTCGCGCAGCCGGTTCTGGAAAGACCTGGCGGTCTTGGTAACCGAGGACGACGCGCAGGGCGGGCGCGACCACGTGGACGCCCACCGCTCGCTGCTGCTGGTGATCGGGCCGTACGCCCGGCCCGGCCACGTCTCACACGTGCACGGCAATTTTGGCAGCATTCTGAAGACCATCGATCTGATCTTCGGCCTGCCCTGGCTGAATCAATATGACGCCGCGGCCACCGACCTGCGCGACCTGTTCGCGGCGGCGCCGCGGCTTGAGCCGTACAGCGCCTTGCCGCCCGACAAGGCGCTGTTCGACCCGGCGGCGTTGCGGGAGGGAGTTGCCCCGGTTCGGCAGACGCTGGATGATCCGGCCGACTTGCGCCGCCAGCATGTTCGGCGGGGGGTGAACTAACCACCAAGACAGCAAGTCACCAAGGCCGTGGTGTCCTGGCGCCTTGGTGGTTTCTCAATTCTGCCAGCAGCAAACAGCACAACAGCGGGAACACCAGCACCACCATCCGGTTGTAATGCAGGGCCGTGGCCAGATTGCCGCGGAGCAGGGAAAGGACGGCCCGTGTCATGCCGCAGCCCGGACACTCCCAGCCGGCCAGGTTGCGGAACAGGCACGGGGTAGGGAAGCGGTCAAGCGCGGTGGGCGGAACGAGTGCAGCGACCACCACCATCCCAACCGCCAGGCAGCCGAATACGAGCCGACGGTGCATCTGCTCACTCCGCACTCCGCACTGCGCACTTCAATCAGCGTCCGACCAGCGGATTGCCTTTGCCGTCCCGGTAGGTGCCGGCGGCGATCAGGATGACATCGATCAGCCACCAGATGCCGCAACCGCCCAGCGTCAGCAGTTGCCCAATCCCGATGCCGGTGTTGCCCGTGTAAAAGCGATGGACGCCGAAGACGCCGAGGAAGATGCAGAGCAGCAGCGTCGTCAAAAAGTCCTTGTAAGGAACGCTCGATCCGCATTTCACGCAAGTCGGCGCCAGGGGATCGAGCGCCGCGCCGCAGTTGGGGCAGAATCTCCGCGCTGGCTGAGAAGCCGCGGCCTGCCGACTCACCGGCGCGCCGCACCCCTGGCAGACAGTGGCCTGGTCCGTAACCTGCTTTCCACACGCACTGCAAAACATTAACTTATCTCCTCGTTGTGCCGGTTGTAGCAACACTCGGTGGCGTAATGCAAGCAGAATCACAAAGCAGCTATCGCCGCACCCGAACGGGCAGAACGCCGCAACTGTGAAGCCGCACAACGGCGGTCGCGGCTCCGCCTCCGTGGCCAATCTAAGAGACTGGCCGGCCCATACGGTTGACAGCCGTGCGCCGCGCTGGATAGGATGAGACCCACGGCTTTCTCGGCATTGCCTTGAAGTCGGATTATCTGTTTCCCAGGGAAGAACTATGGCGACCACAGCACAGCCGCCGGCACGGCCGGCAACGGCGTTTGATCGGTTCAATGCGATCCTGAAAGAGGCAGTGAACAGCCATGCCTCGGATGTGCACATTTCCGTGGGCAGCGGCTTCCGCCTGCGGCAGAAGGGCGAAATCATTCCCGCGCCGGACGCGCAGCCGCTCGCACCTTCCGACGTGGGCACGATTGTGGCGGGCATCGCCCTGGCGGGCCGCAAGACCACGCGGGAAAACGTGGGCACGTTCGTCCAGAACATCACCGATTTCGACTGCTCTTACAGCCTGCCGGAGGTGGGCCGCTTCCGCGTGAACGTGTGCTGCCAGCGCGGCACCCTTTCGCTGGTGCTGCGCCACATTCCCTTCCAGATCCCGGATTTCATGTCCCTGCGGCTGCCTGCCGTCATGGAGAAGATCGCCATGATGGACCGCGGGCTGGTGCTGCTGACCGGGACCACCGGCAGCGGCAAATCGACCACGCTGGCGGCCATGGTCAACTACGTCAACAAGAACAAGAAGGCCAAGATCGTCACCATCGAAGACCCCATCGAGTTCATGTACAAGGACCAGCAGGCCAACATCGTCCAACGGGAAGTAGGCTCCGATACCGAGAGTTTCGGCAAGGCCCTCCGCGCCGCCCTGCGCCAGGACCCGGACATCATCCTGGTCGGCGAGATGCGCGATACGGAGACCGTCGACATCGCCATCAAGGCCGCCGAGACCGGGCACCTGGTTTTCTCCACCGTGCACACCACCGACGCCCCTAAGACCGTGCTGCGCCTGCTCAGCGTGTTCCCGCCCGAGGAGCAGGCCACGGTCCGCATCCGCCTCTCCGAGACCCTGCAATCGGTCATCTCGCAGCGCCTGCTGCCGCGGGCCGATGGCGGCGGCCGCTGCGTGGCCTGCGAGATCATGCGCCACACCAAATCCATCCAGGACTGCATCGCCGACCCGGACAAGACCGACGAGATGAAGGATTACATCGAGAAGGGCAAGGAGATGTACGGGATGCAGACCTTTGACCAGCACTTGACCGAGCTGTACCTGGCCAAGATCATCACGCTGGAAGTGGCCAAGCACGCGGCCACCAGCCCCGCCGACTTCGAACGCAACCTGCAGTTCCAGTAGGCTGTGGGCCGTAGGCTGTAGGCTGTCGCTCATCGTCGCCCATAGCCTACAGCCCACAGCCTACGGCCCACAGCCGGCGGTACCGGTTGGCGCTCCCGCGCCTACCTGCTATAGTAAATTTATGGTCGGGGAAATCTGGCAGACCGCGTCGGCCTTGGCCAAAGGGATGGCGGTGACCTTCCGGCACTTGTTCAAGCCGCCGGTGACCGAAAACTACCCGGATGAGCCGCCGCATTTTGAGGCCCGCTATCGGGGCCTGCACGTGCTCCAGCGCGATGAGAACGGCATGGAGAAGTGCGTGGCCTGTTTCCTGTGCGCCGTGGCCTGCCCGGCCAACTGCATCTATATCGAAGCCGCGGAGAACACCGAGACCCAGCGGATCAGCGCGGGTGACCGCTACGCCAAGGTGTACAACATCGACTACAACCGGTGCATTTTCTGCGGCTATTGCGTGGAAGCCTGCCCCACCGACGCCATCACCCACGGCCACGGCTTCGAGATCGCCAGCTATAACACCACCTCGTTGATCTACCGCAAGGAGCAGTTGCTGACACCGCTGCCGGTGATCCAGTAGCTCCGAGATTAACCACGGATTAGGGCAGAAACGGGGTGAGTAGCGGGTCGGGTTCCGCCCCGCCGATCACGGCGGCCAGCAACTGGGCCGTCAGCGGCGCAAGCAGAATCCCTTTTCGATAGTGGCCGACGGCCAGGAAGTAGCCGGGGAGGCTGCCTGGACCGATGCGCGGCCCGCCGCGCACGACCATCGGCCGCAGGCCCGTCCAGGCGTCCACCATGGTGGCCTCCGCCAGGCGCCCCACCAGGCGATGCGCGGCCGTCCGCAGGTTGGAAATGGTGGCGGGATCGATGGCCTTGTCGTATCCGGCGTTCTCCATGGTGCTTCCGATCAGAACCCGGCCGCCGGCGCGGGGCACCAGGTAGACCTGGTCATCCTGGGCGACATGGGTGAGCGTCCAGCCTTCGGTGGCCACGGCCAGCATGTGGCCCTTGATGGGCTGAACCATGATGGGCGGGCCCGGGGCGGCAATGCGGGAAGCCCAGGCGCCGGCGGCGTTCACCACCGCGTCGGCCCACAGGCGGGAACCATCGATCAGGCCCGCGCCGGTCACCCGGCCGCCCTGCCACGTGACTTCGCTGACCGATGTCTGGAGGAACGTCACTCCCGCCTTTCGGCAGGATTCGACCAGGGCCGCGCACAACAGGCGGTTGTCAACCTGGCAGTCACCCGGAAGGAGGAAGCCGCCGGCGGCGCCGACTTGCGGCTCCAGGATGCGCACCTCCCGGGCATCGAGGTGCACGGCGGGCACACCCAACTCGCGCTGCCAGCCGAAGCGCTCCTCCAGGGCCGCGCGCTCCGCGTCGGAGTGGTACAGGAACAGCGCTCCCTCCGTGCGATACGCGGCCGCCAGGCCCGATTCCTCCTCCAGTTCACGAACGAAATCCGGATAGATGGCGGCTGCCCGCCGGCACAACTCGAACAAACCGCCCGGCCCTTCGGCCTCCGCCGACACCGACAGGCGGCCGGCCGCCGCCCAACTGGCCTCGCTGGCCGGCTGCCGTGGGTCGACCAGCCAGACAGCCTCGCCCTTGCGCGCCAGTTCGCGCGCCAGCGCCAAGCCGATGATTCCGGCGCCGATGATAACGACGGTCATACGTGAAAGGTCCAAGGGTCCAATTGCTCTGCGACTCTTGGACCTTGGACCTTGGACCCTTACGGCAGCGGCAGCCCGTGGACCACCCGGTAGGTGTCGCGGGCGATCAACAGTTCCTCGTTGGTCGGGATGGCCCAGATGGAAACACGGCTGTTGGGCGCGGAGATGACACCCTCGCGGCCACCCAGCGACAGGTTCCGCCCTTCGTCCAGCGTGGCCCCCAGGGCATCCAGGCGGTCGCAGATCAACTGCCGCACCATGGCGGCATTCTGCCCGATGCCGCCCGTGAAGATGATGGCATCCAGCCGCCCCAGCGCCGCCCAGTACGCTCCGATGTACTTGCGGATGCGATAGCAGAAAACCTGCACGGCCAGCTTGGAGCGCTCGTCGCCGGCGGCCATGGAGTTCAGCAGGTGGCGCATATCGTTGGATTCACCGCTCAGCCCGTACAGCCCGCTCCAGCGGTTCAACAGCGTGGCCACCTCGTGCGGCGCCAACTCGTCCTTGGTCATCAGGTGAAGGATGATCGAGGGATCGATATCGCCCGAACGCGTTCCCATCATCACGCCTTCCAGCGGCGTGAACCCCATCGACGTGTCCACCGACTGGCCGTTCTCAATGGCGGTAATCGAGCAGCCGTTCCCCAAGTGGCAGACAATCAGGTTCGATGTGGTCTTGGCTGCGCCGGTCAATTCGCGGTAGCGATAGGAGACGTACCGCACCGAGGTGCCGTGGAAACCGTAGCGGCGGATGCGCTGCCGCCGATAGTAGTCGTAGGGCAGCCCGTACAGGAAGGCATAGGGCGGCAGCGTGTGATGGAATGCGGTGTCAAACACCGCCACCTGGGGCATGTCACGGAACAAGTCGCGGCAGACGTAGTACCCCTTGAGGTTGTGGGGATTGTGCAGCGGCGCCAGGGGGATGGCTCGCTCGATGCCCCGCACCACTTCCTCGTCGATCAGGTGCGATTCGGTGAAATGCTCGCCGCCGTGCACCATGCGGTGGCCGATGGCGTCGATCGCCAGCTTGCGCCCCTGGGTGCCGCCCGCGGCGGCCGCTGCCTGCGCGCCCTGTTCCAGGATCTGCACCACCCGCGAGACGGCCGCATGGTGGTTCAACAACTCCTCGCTCGAGCGTTTCAACGGGCTGTCCGCAAAAGTGTAGGAGACGATCGCTTCCGCCGTTCCGATTTTTTCGATCAACCCTTGCAGGTGTACGACATCGGCGCGGTCCGCGATTTTCTCGCTGTCCGTCTCGATGAGCTGAAACTTGACCGACGAACTGCCGCAGTTAAGGACAAGCACGTTCATATTAGGACGCTCCTGGAAAACCTTATTCTAGCATCCCAGTCGATACATCTCACGGACGGCCTGCAGGCGCTCCCTGGGCAGCGACCGGCCTGGCCGGTCCGTTCTTCGCAGGCTTATCGGCTTAGGGCGCGGAAAACGAAAGGCGGAAGGCAGAAAACGGAAAACGATGACCTCGCTGCTTTCCGCCTTCTGCCTTCCGCCTTCGCTGTTGTGAAGCTGTGTCCGGGGCACAACACCCGCGCGGTCCGCCTACGACGGTTTTTGCCCCGCCTCAGCAACGCGCGTGAAGTCGTACCGATCGATGGAGACAGCGATGCCGGTTCGCTCGCGCTCCCCGCGTTCCACTCGCACCACGCGGCCTATGCAGCGAATCTGCACCGGTCCCGTTTGCGTGATTTCACGCGGCAATGTCACCACCAGTTCCACCTTCGTCCCGGCTGCTACCCGCTGGTCGAACTCAATAAACAAGCCGGTAGAACTGATATCTCGCGTGCGGACCGTCTCGAAGGGCTTCTGTTCGCCTACCGTTAGCACCTGCACCGGCAGGTCCAGGTCAAATCGGCGAGCCCGCCGTTTATCTTCGTTCATGCACTCCTCGCTGCCTAAATCACAAGGTTAGAGGATTCTCGCTGTCTCCGGTGTGCGGCGCAATAGAACGAAAGGTACAGTACCCGGAAACGGTTCTAGTCCTTGGGGATAGTACGGCAGCGCGGCTTCCTGTTTCCGTCCTGAAAAACGGTTTATGGAGTGTGGGCGCCCCGCCCAGGGCGCCCGAGACGGGCGCGATCCATAGATGGGACGCGCGTTTTTTCATGGCTTCCGGGCGCCGGGCGGGCATTGACTGGCCGGCCCCTCCGCGGTACAAGCTAAGTGGATGGAGGTGGGCGATGCTCTCCAGAGGCAACCAGCTGCCCTGGGCCATTCAGCCGGTGGCGCCGGCACTGGTTCTGATCGTTCTGCTTGTTGCGGCGGCGCCTGGAGCGGCGCCGGGCATCAACCCCGGCGGTGTCGTGAACGGCGCCAGTTTCAGCGCGCCGTTATCGGCCGGTTCCATCGCTTCGCTGTTCGGCGTGGACCTGGCCGCGGCGTCGATGACGGCCGGGTCGGCGCCGCTGCCCACCTCGTTGGGCGGCGTGGTTGTTCGCGTGGGGGGCAGGGAAGCGCCGCTCTTCTTCGTTTCGCCCACCCAGATCAATTTCCAGGTGCCGTGGGAACTGGCCGGCCAGGCGCAGGCCGCCATCGCCGTGACCGCGGGCGGGGCCACCGGCGCGCCGGTTTCAGTCCCCTTGACGAGCACGGCGCCGGGGCTGTTCTCGGTCGGCGCCAGCGGCCGGGGCCAGGGAGCGGTGTTGATCGGCGGCTTCGTGCTTGCCGCTGCGACCGGCGGCATGGCCGGCGCGCGCGCGGCGGTGCCCGGCGACACTGTCTCGATTTTCTGCACTGGGTTGGGAGCGGTCAGCAACCCGCCGCCCAGCGGCGCCGCCGCCGGCTCCAGCCCGCTTTCCAACTTGCTGAAGGCGCCGGGCGTCACCATCGGCGGGGTGCCTGCCAAGGTGACGTTTGCCGGATTGGCGCCCGGGTTTGCCGGCCTGTACCAGATCAACGCCGAAGTCCCGGCGGGCCTGGAGCCCGGGGATGCCGTGGCGGTGCTTGTGACCGCCGAAGGAGCCGGCTCCAACCAGGTGACCATCGCCGCGGGCCGGGCCGGAACCACCCCGACCTTGTTCTCGAGCCTGTACCGGCCGGCTGCCGTCGCTGTCACGCCCACGGTTCCCCCCTATGCGCTTCCGCTGGACCTGAACAACGTGACCAACTGGACGGCGTTGGTCCAGCCGGCAAACACCCGCTATTTCGACCTGGGCCGCATCCGCTCGCTGCTGGAACAAAACGGGTTCGGCGTCACCGCCTTCAAGACGCCCACGGCGCCGGGCGGTGTTGACGACATCGTTGAGCCCTACCGCTTGTTGAAAGACCTGGCCATACCGATCCTGGTCACCACCGACACCGTGCTGCACCTGTACCACATCCAGTTCGACGAGACTTTGCGCGAGGTCGAAGAGAGGGAGTTTTTCGGCTCGCTGCTGGCGCTGACACAGGCCCTGCTGGCCGATGCCCTCGAGCAGCAGGCGAAGTTCCCCGAGGGCGCGCTGGCGGAAGCAGCGCGGCGCAACGTGGCCTACCTGGCGGTGGCGCTGAAGCTGCTGGATCCGGCGGCCGCTGTTCCCGCCGCGCAGGCGGCGCTGGTCGATAAAGAACTGGCGCTCATCGAAGCGCACAGCGGCCTGGCGGCCAGCCCCCTGTTCGTCTACCTGGAGGATTATTCGCAGTACCTGCCCCGCGGCCATTACACGCGCAGCGAAACGCTGAAGAAGTACTTCAAGGCCATGATGTGGTATGGCCGCATGGGTTTTCTGCTGAAGAACAGCGACCTGCTGCCGGCTCCCAATGCCGAGATCCAGACGCTGGGGGCCTGCCTGCTGGCCGACGCGCTGGACCGCGTGACCTCCGGCGGGCGGAAAGCCCTCGAGCTGTGGAACCGCATTTACACGGTCACGGCCTTCTATGTCGGGCTGGCCGACGACCTGACACCGGCCGAATACCAGCGCGGCATCCAATCCGTAGCCGCTTCCGCCGGCGGCCTGGCCGCGCTCGCCGATCTGAAGACCTACACCGCCCTGCGCGCCTATCTCGCCAACCTGCGGAACCCCCAGATCTACGGCGGCACGGGCGGCTGCGCGTTCGCTCCCCCATTCGATCCCGCGAAAATCGACGAGTGCCTGGACAAGAGCAAGGGCCTGCGGTTCATGGGCCAGCGCTTCATTCCCGATTCTTACATCTTCCAGAACCTGGTGGGCTTCGACTATGCCGGCCGCGGCGAGCCTTTCACCCTGGTCCAGTCCCAGGGCGGGCCAATCCGCGGTTTCCCGCGCGGGTTGGACGCCATGGACCTGCTCGGTTCCGCCCGGGCGCAGGAAATCCTGGTGGCCGACGGCGACACCCAATACCGCCTCTATGCCGAGCAGCGCGCCAGGCTGGCCGCTGAATTCGCGGCCTTCTCCGAGCAGGACTGGAACCGCAATCTGTACTGGGGCTGGCTGTACGCCTTGAAGGCGCTGCTCGTCGCCAATGAGGCCGGTTATCCGTCCTTCATGCAGACGCGGGCCTGGGTGGATCGCAACTTGAACTCGGCGCTGGCCTCCTGGGCCGAGCTGCGGCACGATACCATCCTGTACGCGAAGCAGAGCAGCACGCCGATCACGACCAGCCTGCCGCCGGAGACCCGCGGCTACGTGGAACCGGCGCCGCAGTTTTACGGCCGGCTCCTGGCGCTGACTCAGATGACCATGAGCGGCCTTGGCCAGTTGAATGTGCTCAGCGACCAGGCGCGTGCCCGGCTTGAAAGCCTCTCTCAGGTCCTCGACCAGCTTCTGGTTTTGAGCCAGAAGGAGCTGCGCAACCAGGCGCTGTCACCGGAAGAGTACGCCTTCATCCGCAACATCGGCGGAACGCTGGAAACGACGGTGCTCGGCGTCAGCACGGCGGGCACGAAGACCACCTTGATTGCCGATGTCCACACCGACCTGAACAGCGCGAAGGTGCTGGAGGAGGGCGTCGGGTACATCGATATTCTGGCCGCGGTCATTCCCCAGCCGGACGGAAAACTGAGCCTGGCGCTGGGCCCGGTGCTGTCCTATTACGAGTTCAAGTGGCCGACGGCCGATCGGTTGACCGATGAAGCCTGGAGCAAGGTGCTTGCCGGGCAGCCTCCCGCGCGCCCAGCCTGGAGCGCGTCATTCCTGAAGTAGGCAGCCGATTCGTCCCAACGTTCGCGAGCCCGCAGCCGTCCTTCTTGTTTGATGAATGCGCGGTCGATCCCTGTCCTGATCTGCCTGCTGCTGCTCGGCGCCCTGGCGCCGGGCGCCGACCGGGAGGCGGAGCGCGCCTACCGGGACGGCCGGCGGCTGCAGCGCGACGGGAAGTTGCGCGAGGCCTTCGAGGCCTACAAGCGCGCGGCCGATCGGGAGCCGCGCGACCAGCGCTTTGTGGTGGCCCGCGAGATGACCCGCCAGCAGGCCGCTTTCGCTTACGTAAACGCGGGAGAGCGGCTGATGCGCGCCAGCCGCTATGCCGACGCCATCCTGGAATTCGAGCAGGCCGCGGACCTGGACTCCTCCAACGACTTCACCCAGCGGGAATTGAAGCGGGCCAGGGAAGCGGTGAAGGCCGGCCGGCGCCAACCCCAGGGGCTTGCTGAGGCGCTGCCCGACGAGCGCGTCTTGCCGCCTCCGCTGGCCCTTCGTCCGCGTCGGGGAGTTCGTTCCTGGAACCTGAAAGGCGAGCCGCACACGCTGTACACGGCGGTCGGCGCCGAATACGGCATCCAGTTCCTGTTCGACGACAACCTCCCCTCCGTGCCGTCGCGCCTGCGCCTGGATGACGCGGATTTCGCAGCCACGGCGCGCGCCCTGTCGGCCATCACCAAGACGTTCGTGGCGCCGCTCGCCGAGCAGGTGGCCATGGTGGCCCTTGACATACCGCCCAAGCGCATGGAGTTGGAGCGCCTGGTAATCAAGACCATCGACGCCGGCGGGTTGAACAGCCCGGAGCAGGTGAACGAGGTGGCCAACGTGCTCCGCGCGGTGCTGGATATGCGATATGTCCAGCCCAGCCTGCAGCGCAAGGTCATTACCGTGCGGGACACCGCCGCCAAGGTGGAAGCGGCCGAGAGGCTGATCCGGTTGCTCTCGGTGTCCCGGCCGGAAGTGCTGCTGCAGGTGGAAACGCTGCAGGTGGACACGCGCAAGTCGCTTCAGTTGGGTTTGAACCTGAACGTGCAGTCCACGGTGGTCAAGCTGTCGCCGCTGGGGACGGTGCAAACCGGATTCCCCGTGCCGCTTCCTCAACTGCTCGGACGCCGGCCGCCCTCCGCCGGCGGCAGCGGGACTGCGCCCCTGGTCGCCTTCGGCGGCGGCCAGAGCCTGTTCGCGCTGGGGCTGCCGGGCCTGCTATTCCGGGCGGCGCTTTCCGAATCGGTTGCCCGGAGCATCTCCACCCAGACCGTTCGTATCGCCGACAGCCTCACCAGCACCCTGCTGATCGGCGAACGCTACCCCATCGTCAACGCCAGTTTCTCCCCCATCTACTTTTCGTCCGCCATCCAACAGCAAAGCCAGGCGGGCACGTTGATCAATCCCTTCCCATCGTTCACGTTCGAGGACCTGGGCGTGAAGCTGCGGGTCACCGCGCGCATTCACGCCGAAGGGGACGTGACGTTGAGAATTGAGGCCCAGGTGCGGGCGCTCACCGGGGAGAATCTGAATGGCGTGCCCACCATCAGCAACCGGGACACCGACCAGATCGTCCGCGTGCGCGACGCAGAGCCAACGCTGATCTCCGGCATCCTCTCGCGCAGCGAACAGTCCTCCATGGCCGGTCTGCCGCTGCTGGGCGAGATGCCGGTGCTCCGCTATCTGTTCGGCCAGCGGTCCAGCGAGCTGGCCGAGACCGAGCTGATCATCCTGCTGACACCCCACATCCTGCGCGAGCCGCCCGACGCGCTGGCGCGGCGCGAGACTATTCCCTGGCCGGCCAACTACATCCCCATTGCCCGGTGAGTTCGGCTGTCAGCCGATGCTGGTATGATTACTCGCCTGGAGTCATAGCCAATGTCGATCATGCTGAAAGAAATCGAGGAACAGCCGGCCACCTTGGAACGGACCTACCGGCGCGAGCTGGGGAAGGCTCAGCGCTTCCGGTCGCGTTGGGGGCAGAGCAAGTTCCGGCTGGTGGTCCTGATAGCCCGCGGCAGTTCGGACAACGCGGCGCTGTTTGGCCGCTACCTGATCGAAACCGCGGCCGGCATTCCCGTTTCTTTGGCCGCGCCGTCGGTGCACACGCTCTATCACAGTGCGCTCGACCTGCGCGACGCGCTGGTGGTCGGCGTTTCCCAGTCGGGCCAGGGGACGGACGTCAATTTGGCCCTGGAATCCTGCCGCAAACAGGGCGCGTACACGCTGGGCATCACCAATGAGCCGCGCTCGGCCATGGTCGGCTTGGTGGACGAATGTTGGTTCGTTCACGCCGGTAAGGAGTGCAGCGTGGCCGCCACGAAGTCCTATACCGGCCAGTTGCTGCTGCTCTATCTGCTCTGCTGGGCGCTGGACGGCCGCTTGAACCTGGACAGCATCGCGCGGCTGGCCGATCACGCCGACCGCGCCCTGAAGCTGCGCTCGCAGGTCGAGTCCATCGTCGACCGCTACCGCTTCATGCGTCAGGCGGTGGTGGTGGGGCGAGGGCTGAACTACGCCAACGCCTACGAGCTGGCGCTGAAGCTGATGGAGACCTGCTACGTGGTGACCGAGCGCTTTTCCTCGGCCGATTTCCTGCACGGCCCCATCGCCATGATCGACTCGGGCTTTCCCGTTTTCGTGTTTGCGCCGCCCGGTCCCACGCAGCCGGGCATCGACGACATCCTTAGAAAGCTGCGCGAGCTGCGGGCCGACACCCTCGCCATTTCCTGCCGTTCCCTCGACAAGCTGGCCACCGTGCAGTTGCGTATTCCGGTGGTGCTGGACGAGGTGTACACGCCGATCCCTTACATCATTCCCGGGCAGATACTGGCGGCCTTGCTGGCCGAAGCCAAGGGTATCAACCCGGACGCGCCCCGCCGCCTCAGCAAAGTCACCCGCACGCTTTGAAGTGCGGAATGCGGAGTGCGGAATGCGGAGTGCGGAATGCGGAATGCGGAGTGCGGAATGCGGAATGCGGAGCCGGCGAGAACAGGAACCGGCTAATATCCCCGCATCCCTTCGGGATGCAGTCCAGGCTGGCCTCGAACAATCAGCCATCCCAGAGGGATGGCAGGAGATTAGCCGGGGGTAGAGCGAGGCCGTCCGCCGCGGCGGACCGAGCGGCACCCCCGGAACAGGAACCGGCCAAACCAACGCATCCCGGAGGGATGCGAGGAAGGCCATCCTGAACACAGTGCCGGCTGGGACCAGTAGCAGCCCGACCGTGGGCGTTGGGATACCCAGGACAACACGCCACCGACTTGCCGGGCACCGCTGTCTGGCAGCCAACGCCGCCCACCCGGCAATGGACCTGCGGCAAAGGCAGGCCGAGTTTCGCAGCAAGGCGCTGGTCCTCTGCAAGGCGGAAGGGCCCAAATTCATTAAAGAAAAAAGTTTTCGGCTGTTACG
>JAPKYU010000204.1 GCA_026394175.1 Acidobacteriota bacterium
GCGCGTCGCGCGCTCACGTGAGGCCGGCGCAGGCGCCGGCGCCGCAGCGGGCGCCGTTGCGGCCGGCGTGGCCGCCGGCTGCGCGCCCGGCACCGGAGCGGCTGCGGTTTGCGCCGGCTGCGTCTGGGGCGAGTTCGTCGTCATGTGGTTGCGAATTGAGTACAGCAGCCCTCCGATGGCCAGAAGGGCCACCAGGATGCCGCCTTGCAGGATCTTGGAAGTGTCCAGGTTCATAGCTCGGTCTCCGATGACGGCATATAGCGGCGACCCCGCCAGGCGGGGCCGCCGCCACATGGCACGCCAGAACTGCGGCCGCCGGCGAGCAACTGGAGGCGGGCTACCCGCTGCGCCCGCAGCCCGGGCTTACAGCCGCCGCTACGTGGGACGTGTCGCAACTGCGGCAGGTTACCCGTATAATTGGGCACGTGGCAAAGTGGAAGCCGCTTGGCGCCCATAAGAAACAGAAACGCACGGCCGGCAAGAGCCGGCTGATCAGTTGCCTGGCATTGCTGGCCGGCATCCTGGTCCTGTTCTTCCTGCTGTTCTACCTTGTCCTGCAAAAATCGGGCGGATGAGAATAGTCGGGGAAGCGATGGGCGAGAAACCTGGTCAGGCGCGGCGAGAGGTTCTCGTCAAGCAGCAGCCTCACACCGGATGAAGCGCGAGCTTGCGTTCGCGCCCATTTTTCCACAGCTTCTGGCACTGGCGGCGGGGTTGCCACGACTTTCGTTTCGCCGGCCGGTTCGTTGGAACAGCACAGGTGGGCTGGGGGCTGCCGGCGGGACGCGGGGCGGCGCCTGCATCCGATTCTCCTCGTGCTATGATCGAACTTTAGGCCCCTTGCAGCGCAATTTCTCGCCATGCCGGACAATTACGACGTAGCAATTATTGGAAGCGGTCCCGGCGGTTACGTGGCCGCTATCCGCGCCGCCCAACTGGGCCTGAAAACGGTGGTGGTCGAAAAGGACGACAAGCTGGGCGGCGCCTGCCTGCACGTGGGCTGCATCCCCACCAAAGCGCTGCTTCATAACGCCGAAGTTTACGAGTACGTTCGCGAGGCCAAGGAGTATGGCATCCAGTGCGGCGAGCCCTCACTCGACTGGAGCGTGGTGCAGGCGCGCAAAGACGGCATCGTCAAGAAGCACGCCAAGGGCCTCGAGTTCCTGCTGAAGAAGAACAAGGTGGAGACGGTGCGGGGCTGGGGGCGGCTGGCGGGCGGCGGGCGCCTGCTGGTGGAGCAGGCGGGGGGCGCCGCCCGCGAAATCACCGCCCGCGCCATTCTGCTGGCCAGCGGCTCGGAAGCCCGCATGCTGCCCGGACTGCAGCCCGATCCGGCCCTGGTCGTCACCAACCGCGAGATCCTGGAACTGAAACAAATACCGCGACGGATGGTGATTGTCGGCGCCGGGGCCGTGGGCGTGGAATTTGCCTCCATCTTCCGCTCGTTCGGCGCCGAGATCACCCTGCTCGAAATGCTCCCGCGCATCGTCCCGTTCGAAGACGAGGAAATCTCAAAAGAGCTGGAGCGCGTCTACAAAAAGCGGGGCATCGGAGTGCAGACTGCCGCCAAGGTGGAAGAAGTCAGGACGCCCGGCAAGGTCTCGGTGGACTACACGGTCAACGGGAAGCGCGGCTCAGTCGAAGCCGACGCGCTGTTGGTGGCCGTCGGGCGCAAGCCCAATACCGAGAACATCGGCTTGGAAAAGACGCGGGCGCGCGTGGAGCAAGGTTTCGTCCACGTCAACGAGTACCAGCAGACCGGGGAACCGGGCCTGTACGCCATCGGCGATATCGTGGCGGGCATGCCGCAACTGGCGCACGTGGCCTCCATGCAGGGCATTGTGGCGGTCACCCACATAGCCGGGCGGCCAGCCAAGCCCGTGCGGCGCGACCGCATTCCAGCCTGCACCTACTCGCAGCCGGAAATCGGCAGCGTCGGACTCACCGAGGCCCAGGCCCGCCAGCAGGGCTACGAAGTCAAAACCGGCAAGTTCAGCTTCATGGCCAACAGCCGCGCTTCCATCCTCGGCCGGCACGACGGCTTCGTCAAAATCGTCGCCGAGCAGAAGCACGACGAAGTGCTGGGCGTACACATCATCGGGCCGATGGCCACCGAAATGATCGCCGAGGCGGTGATGGCGCTGGAGCTGGAGGCGACCGTGGACGAGATGATGTACACCATCCACGCCCATCCCACGTTGGCCGAAGCCCTGTTCGACGCCGGCAACGCCGTCAAGGGCATGACGATCAACGCTTAGAAAAGTGCGGAATGCGGAGTGCGGAGAAAGCCAGGCACTCAGCACTCAGTACCATGGTTACGAAGGACCTGGGAACAATCGGGTACGAAGAGGCCTGGGCACTGCAACAGCAACTAGTGGAGCAGCGGAAGGCGCGGCAAATCCCGGACATCCTGCTGCTGCTGGAGCACCCGCACGTGTTCACGCTGGGGCGCAACGCCAGGCGGGAACACCTGCTGGCGCGCCCACCCGAGGTCGAGGTCCACCAGACCAACCGCGGCGGCGATATTACCTACCATGGTCCCGGTCAACTGGTCGGCTACCCCATCTTCGACCTGGGCGCCATCCGCAAAGACGTGGTCTGGTACGTGCGCTGGATTGAGGAAGCGCTGATCCGCGCGCTGGCCGAGTTCGGGATTGAGGCCGGCCGCAACCGGGGCTACACCGGGGTGTGGGTGAAGGGCGAGAAGGTAGCGGCCATCGGGGTGCACATCAGCCGCTGGGTTACGTCGCACGGTTTCGCGCTGAACGTGGCCCCCGAACTTCGATATTTCGAGTGCATTGTGCCCTGCGGCATCCGCCAGGCCGGAGTGACCTCGATGGAACGGCTGCTGGGACGCCGTCCGGAGATGCCCGCCGTCAAGCAGGCCGTGGCGCGCCAGTTCGCAGCGTTATTCACCACAAGGGATTGATTAGGGCTGCCATCCGGGACAATAATCCGGTACTATATCTAGAGCACAAGTTTCTTTTGCACGAAGACAATCGAACCGGGGGACTGGGGGGCGAGCTGGCGGCGCTCATTAGCGAGCACGCCTTCGAAGACCTGGACGGCCCCATCGTGCGCCTCACCGCGCCCGATACTCCGATGCCCTTCAGCCCGCCGATGGAGAGGGTCTTTCCGCCTCAGGCCGAAGACCTGATCCGATCCGCGCGGCAACTCGCGGATTATTGACTGGGTGCCCCTATGGACCAGAAGTGGAACCAGTATGCCCGGCAGCGCGAGACGGCCACCATTCCTTCTCCCGCGCTGCCGCGTTGCTGCCCGAACTGCGAGGCGGAGATATCCTGGGGCTGGACGCAAGAGGAGGAGCCGGATGCGGCCATTGATGAGACCGGCTGCATTGTAGTGCACATCCGGCGGATTCCCCGGCCCGACCAGACGGTATTCTGCCCGAACTGCGAGGCGCAGATTCTCAATTAGGCTGCGGGCTACAGGCCTGCGGGAAGGCGACCCGGTTGGAACCGGGTGCGGCCGGGGGCGTGGTTTCCACGGTGCCAGGGGGGGCACTGTCTCGGGACCGCGAAGCGTCCCGTTCCCACACGAGCACGACGATGCCGACGAACGTGATAATGCCCCAGATGGGCGAGAGCATTTTCGAAGGAACCCTGACCAGGTGGCTGAAGAAGCCGGGCGACGGGGTGGAGCGAGACGAGCCGCTATTCGAAATCTCCACCGACAAGGTGGACGCCGAAATCCCCTCGCCGGTCGCCGGGATCCTGTCCAAGGTGTTAGTCCAGGAAGGCCAGACGGTCCAGATCAACACCGTGGTTGCCGAAATCGAGGCTGCGGGAGTGCGGCCTGCGGAGCAGGATGGCGCCGTCGCGCAGCCGGCAGAGCAGGCCGGGAAAGCGCCTGTGGCCGCGCCCCCGCCGGTGTCGCCGGCCGCCCGCCAGCCCGTGGTCGAATTCCCCGGCCGCGCGCCAGGCGAAGCGCGCAGTTCCCCGCTGGTTCGAAAACTGGCGGCCGAGCATGGCATCGACATCGCCATGGTCAGCGGCACCGGGCTGGGCGGCCGGGTGACCAAGAGCGACATTCTGAACTACCTCGAGGCGCAGAAAGCGGGGCCCAAGAAAGCGGTCGCGGGAGCGCCGCCCGCGGCCCCGCCGATGCCGGAGCGCGCGCCGGCGCCGCCCTCCGGGCCCATCCAGGTCGTGCCCATGTCGGCGATGC
>JAPKYU010000445.1 GCA_026394175.1 Acidobacteriota bacterium
GGCGGGCCGCGGACCACTTCGCGTAGTGCCGCCGCGCGATGTCCTCACTGATGCCCAGCACGTCGGCAACGTCGGCCATCGTGCCGCCCCGGGCGAGGATGTCGGTCGCCAGCGTGTGGCGGAAACGATGGGCGTGGGTACCCACAATTTTCGCCTTACGGAGGACTGGCGCAAGCATCCGCTCCGCGATCCCGCCTGACGGACGGGGAAGAGCTCGGAAGGCGATCACCTCAGAAAACTGTCTGCGTTTTCTCTCGTAACCAACGCCTGGCCGGTATGGATGCGTTTCTCTACTGGTTCACCCCGCGCCGCTTTGACCGCCGCCTCGACCGCGTCGCGGCCAAGCGTTTCCGGATACATGGCGACATCGCCTGCCAGCCGGCCTGCTTTGACCGCGCGAACGGCTTCGCGTGTTGCATCGATCCCCACCACCGCGATCTTGCCTTGCAGATTCCGCGCGGCGATCGCTTCCACGGCTCCCAGTGCCATTTGGTCATTAGTAGCGAAAACGGCCAGCAGGTCGGGATACCGCGTCAGCAAGTCTTCCATTACCGACATGCCCAATGCCCGTTCGCTGTTCCCGGGCAGCACGGCAACACAATGAATTCCGCCAGTATTGCCAATGGCGTCGCGAAACCCGGCCAGCCGGTCCTCATGCGTCAACACACCCAGAATGCCGCGGATGACAGCCACTTGGCCCTTGCCGCCTAGTGTCTTAACGATATACTCCCCGGCAATTTGGCCGGCCCGGCGGTTGTCGGAGCCGACGAAACTGACCTTAGACGGCCAGTTAACGTCCGTGTCAAATATAACGACCGGGATTCCCGCGGCATGCGCGCGATCGAGCACCGGCACCACTTCCACAGCGCCCGCAGGGGCTACGATCAAGGCGGCTACTCTCTTGGTGATTTGATCTTCCAGAATCGATACCTGCTGGTCGATATTCACCTCCCGGTCCGGTGCCAGCACCGCCAGGCGCACGCCCGGATGCGCCTTGGCCGCGGCCTCCGCGCCGGCTTTGACCCGCTGCCACCATTCGCTGTCAAGAGCTTTCGCCACCAGCGTGATATTCACAGTTTTCGTCTGGCTGCCGCACCCGCAACACATAACCAGGGCTGCGCTCAAAGCGATGAAGATTAGCGTTTTCATGCGCGGTGTCCTAACACCCTGAAACTCTTGTACCGCCGCCGATCGGCCCGAAGATCATATCGCAACTCTCAGCCGCGGTATCTTCTGCAAAATGCGGCGAACAGGACCCGCATGATCGTGGAGATTCGTCCTGCCAGGCCACCGACTACTTGGCGTAGCGCCGAGGCGTTGATTACGCGGCGGAGTCGACTCTCGACACCGTGACCCTTACTCTGTATCCGAGAGAGCCGAGAATGCGAATCAGAAGGTCGCTGGAGACGTTGTCAAGTTTGTCATTCAGGATGGCGGTTACTCTTGTCCGGGACGTTCCTGCCCGCTCTGCGATCACAGCGTGCGTGATCTTTCTCTTCCGAACGATATCCTTCAGATGCTTCAGAAGCGCATACTGGACCTGCCACTCCTTCGCGTCGGCCAGGGGAAGCCCAAGAGTTTCAGCCAATGCCTCGGGAGTTCCTGCGACAACGGGTTTGACTCTAGACATCGAGAAGCTCCTTCAATCGTTTCCTTGCGAGTTCAATTTCCGCTGCCGGGGTTTGCCGCGTCTTCTTGACGAATGCGTGAAACACGAGAATCCCTTCCGGCGACCGTGTGAAGTAGAACGCGCGATACGCGCCGTCCTCGCCCTGAACACGGAGTTCCGAAACCCCGGCGGCCACACTGGGCATCGGCCGCGAGTGCGGCATCCCCAACTGCTCCCCCATCTGGAGATGAAAAAGGCGTCTGCCTAAGCGACTTCGGGCCTCTTTCGGAAATCGACGGATCGCGTCTCGTGCTCCTGGGTGGAAGAGGATCGGCCTCACGTGTGTCAATGTATCATATTTGAGACATTCGGGCAAAGAATAAACCGCCGGGGGCGCCGCGGGTCTTCCAGGAAGGGAGCCTCCCCAAGCCCCCTGCACCTTCCCGGAGGCCAGCGACGCAAGGCCCCGAGACGAACGGGCCTATCCTGGCCGTTTCGCCGCGGCGTCGCTGGTTGCGGTGAGGGACACTTCATGTTCTGATAAACAGGGAGAGACGCGGATGCGGTCGGTGATGCGCGCGTGCCTGCTGTTGCTGCTGGCTGCCGGCTGCGCGGTGGCGCAGTCGGTATCGTTCGGCGTGAAGGCCGGCATTCCCCTGACGAACCTGCTGGCGGCCGCCTCTCCCGCTTATCACGCCGCGACAAGCCGGTACACATTCGGGCCTGCGCTGAGAATCGGGCTGCCGCATCGCGGCGGTTTCGAGGCCGGCGTTCTCTACAAGCGGCTTGAGTATGGCGCGGGCGCTGTGTCGGGCAGCGCCGGACGCTGGGAGGTCCCGCTTCTGATCGAGTACAGCTTGCGGCAGCCGGTTGTCCGGCCGTTTTTTGGCGTCGGAGTGTCGTTCAACCGGGTGACGGGTGCAACGGCTGCCGGCCTGATCGAGCTAAGGCACCGCAGCGCGAAGGGCGTGGTGGCGGCGGCCGGCCTGGAGACGCGCCGCGGACCGCTTCGGATCGCGCCTGAAATCCGCGTTACCCGCTGGAGCGACAGGAATTTCGGCGTCGGAGATGCTCCGCTGCATTCCCAACTCACGCAGGCGGAGCTGCTGATCGGGTTCCGTTTCTGAGCCGCAGATTGCGCAGATTGCACAGATTATCTGTGTAATCTGCGGCTACGGCTTTTCAGTCCTGGCTCTTCGGCTGCGCCTTCCCTGCCTGGCGCGCTCTGGCGGGATCGTAATCCGGATTGGGCACGGCCATCTGTGCGCCGACCTCCTGCCGCCAAGCTGCGAGCCGGGCACGCAACTCGCGGGCTTTCTCAGCAAAGCGCGCGGACAGCTCGTTTTTCTCGCCGATGTCCTCGGCAATGTTGTACAGCTCGGCGTGCCCGTCCTCTTGGAACTCAATCAGTTTCCAGTCGCCGGCGCGAATCGCGCTGAACGGGGAGGCCCCGCCGGGGTGGTTGTGCGGATAATGCCAGAAGATCGTGTCGCGCTTCAGCGAACCCCGCTGCCGGCAAAGCGGGACGATGCTTTCCCCGTCGATCACCTGGCCGGCTTCGGGCTTGGCTCCGGTCGTGGCCAGGACCGTGGGGTACAGGTCGGCGCCGAATACCGGCGCATTGCAGGTGGAGCCGGCGCGAATCTGGCCGGGCCAGCGGATGATCAGCGGCACGCGCACCCCGCCCTCGTACGCCGATCCTTTGCCCTCGCGCAGCGGCGAATTGGAGGTGTTGTTGAGCAGGCCGCCGTTGTCCGAAGTGAACATCACGATGGTGCGGTTGTCGAGGCCCAATTCCGTGAGCGTGGCCATGACGCGCCCGACGCTCTCGTCCATGCTCTCGATCATCGAGGCGTAAACCGGCTTGGAGTGCCGCGCCCCTGGCGTTCTGGCCCGGTAGCGGGCGGTGATCGGTTCTTTGGCCTGCTGAGGATTGTGCACGGCGTGGTGCGCCAGGTAGAGGAAAAACGGGCGGCTGCGGTTGGCCGCGATGAATTTCGCCGCCTCGTTTCCTTCGCGGTCGGTCAGGTATTCGCCTGTCGGGCCGTCGGGCAGCGTCTCAATGCCGTAGGGCGAGAAGTAGGATGGGGGCGAGCCGCGGAAAGTGCCGCCGATATTTCCGTCGAAGCCCTGCTTGTCCGGGTAGTAAGCCTCGTTACCCAGGTGCCACTTGCCGATGTGCTGCGTGGTGTACCCCAGGGGCTTGAGCGCCTCGGCCAAAGTCCGCTCCTCAAGCGGCAGGTACTGGCGCCAGTCCGGCGGCTTCAGCTTGGCAAAAGGGAACGGCGTTCCGGCGATCCAATCGGTCAGGTGCAGGCGCGCCGGGTACTTGCCGGTCATGATGGCCGCGCGCGACGGAGAGCAGACGGTGCAGGCCGAGTAGGCCTGCGTGAACCTCATGCCCTGCGAAGCCAGGCGGTCGAGGTTGGGCGTCTGGTAATAGTCGCTGCCGAAACAGCTTAGGTCGGTCCAGCCCAGGTCGTCGCTCAGAATCAGGATGATGTTGGGGCGCGCGGTGTTTTGTGGCCGGGCAGCCGGCCCTGCCGCGCGCTGGGCGGGGCCGAGCAACAGCAGGCCGCCGACAAAATCCCGCCGCGTCAGGTCAGTCATGGCTGCGATTATACTGAAAACCCCGGCTCGGTTGCCGCCATCATTGTGCCGCGCGCACCGTTGGGTAGCGGATGCCGAGCTGCTCGAGATACGTTTTGTAGCGCGCCGGATCGAAATAATACTTTTTCAGCGCGGGCGCGAATTTCGCCATCTTGTCGCGGTTGGCTTCCAGGTAGGGCTGGTCGTCGGGTCCGACGAGCGGCTGGTACTTGACGTCCTTGGTCTGCACCTCGGTGAAATAAGCCCATGCGCTCTTGACCAGGTCAGGGGAAAGCAAGAAGTCGAGGGCGGTCATGGCCTGGACCTTGGCGGCGGCGGTGGAGCCCTTGTGGGCCAGGGGCGTGGCCATGGCCACGGCGTCCGCCCAGCTATGGCCCGGCAGGCCGGGAATGTTCGCCGGGTAGTAGAGGTAGACTGTGGGGACGTTCCAGGAGATGTCGCCGATATCGTCGGAGCCGCCGCCCACCGGCTCGCGCGGGGGCTCCAGCGGCGTGATCTTCGTTTTCAGCCCGTCCTGCGCCACCCCCAACTCTTTTTGCAGCGCGCGTGCCAGCGCCTGGTCGGCGTCGCTCCACTCCGGCATTCCGACCGCCTCCATGTTTTTGTACTGCGCCTCGGCGATCGCCTTATTGAAGTGGCTGGGCCAGGCCGCGCCCACCACGCGCCGCGTCACCGTGGTTTCGGTCATCATGGTCGCCGCCTGCGCCATGGTGTTGCCCAGCTCGTACAGCTCCTTGATGCGCTGGTAATCCAGCTCGCGGAAGAAGTACCAGACGGTGGCCTCCGGGGGCACGACGTTGGGCTGGTCGCCGCCCTCGGTGATCACGTAATGCGAGCGCTGCTGGGTGCGCAGGTGCTCACGGCGGAAATTCCAGGCCACGTCCATCAGCTCGACGGCGTCCAGCGCGCTGCGGCCCACCCAGGGCGATGCCGCGTGCGAGGCCTTCCCGTGGAACTGGTACTGGACCGAGATCAGCCCGCTGTTGGTGCGCGGCTGGCCGTAACTGGTGGTAAAGGCGCTGGACACGTGCGCGCCCAGCACCAGGTCCACGTCCTGGAACAGCCCGGCCCGCACGTAAAATGCCTTGGTCGCCAGCAACTCTTCCGCCACGCCCGGAAAGACCTTGATGGTGCCCGGCAGTCGATGCTTGTCGATCAGTTTCTTGAGCGCCAGCGCGGCGGTGACGTTCACGGCCTGGCCGGAATTGTGCCCTTCGCCGTGTCCCGGCGCGCCCTCCACCAGCGGGTCGTGATAGGCGACGCCGGGTTTCTGGGAGGCGCGCGGGATGCAGTCAATATCGGTCAGCAAGGCGATCACCGGCTTGCCCGCGCCGTACGTGGCCACCCAGGCGGTGGGAATTTTGGCCACGCCCCGCTCCACGCGGAAGCCGTTTCGCTCCAGCAGCACGGTGAGGTAACGGGACGTCTCGAATTCCTGAAAGCCGAGTTCGCTGTAGCTGAAAATCTGATCGACGAGCTGCTGGGTGAGCGTCTGCATGCCGGCGACCTCGGCCACCGCCTCGCGTTTCAGATCGGCCAGGGGCGGCGTTTGCGCCAACAGCGGCAACGAGCACGCCAGCAGCAGGACAGGCGCCAAGCAGGCGCGCAGGTTCGGCATTCGTGCACCCTCCTTGTCTGGACAGATCAAGCAGACCGGAAACTGGAGACTGTAGGCTTACGGCTTCCCGGCCCACAGCCCACAGCCCACAGCCTACAGCCTCTTTACCGGCTTATCGACCGCCTTCTGCTTTGTTTCGTCGAAGTACAGCACCTTGCCTGAGCGGTACGATTCCACCGACATGGCGATGGCCACCATGGTTTTGTAGGCGGGCAGGCCGGGCAGCACCGGCTGCTCGCGCGTTCGCATGCAATCGATGAAGTTCTGGTAGTGCGAGGGGCGCGGCTCCAATTCCAGGCGCACTTCGGCCATCCCGTATTTCTTCACGAAGGCTTCGGCCGCGTGCTTCTCCGGCGTGACTACGATGGCGCTGCCCTTGCCTCCGCGCGGCGCCATGTCGATGGTGCCCTCGTAGCCGCGGATCACGCCCGACGTGGAAGTGGCGTTGGCCATCGAGGAGCTGAGCACCACGCTGTGCCCGCTGGGATAATCGGCCACCAGCATGAAGGTGTCCGGGACCTCCCGCTCGTCCTTGAACACCCAGATGCCGCCGGTGCCCGCCACCCGCCGCGGGAACTCGCCCTGGCCGTTATTCCACATCAGGTTCAGCGGGGCCAGCGAGTGATAGAACAGGTCGGTGGCGATGCCGCCGTTGTAGTCCCAGTATTTGCGGAAGCGGAAAAAGCGGTCGGCGTCCCAGGGCCGCTTAGGCGCCGCACCCAGCCACATCTTCCAATCCACGTAGTTGTCGCCCGTGCCGGCGGGGCCGGCGGCCGGGTCGATTCGCCAGTTCCACTCGCCGCGTGGCTGCTGCTTGCCATCCCAGTTGCGATGCATGGAGCCCTGGCTGAGAACCAGCTTGCCGATCATCCCGTCCTCGAGCGCCTTGCGTGCCTTGCGCCACTGGTCGCCCGAGGAGCCGTTGACGCCCACCTGCAGCACGCGCTTGGTCCGCACCGAAGTTTCGTAGACGCGGCGCGCTTCCTGGATGGTGCGGGTCATCGGCTTCTCGAGATAAACGTCCTTGCCGGCATTCATGGCCGCGATGGCCATGGGCGCGTGCCAGTGGTCGGGCGTGGCGATCACGATGCCGTCGATCTCCTTGTTCTGGATCAGCTCGCGGTAATCGAGGTGGCCCTTGCACTTGGCGCGCTCGGCGGCCAGCCGTTTGCGCTTCTCCCAGACGTCGGCGACGGCCACGATTTGCACGCCCTGGATGGTCATGAATTCGCGGACGAGACCGCCGCCGCGTCCGCCGACGCCGATGAAGCCCAGGTTGACACGGTCGTTGGCGCTGAGCACGCGGGCGTTGGCCGGCCGCGCCGTCCGCAGCGCGCCGAGCGCCGCGCCCGCCCCCACCGCCGCCTTCACAAATTCCATGCGATTGACTGTCTCCATAAGCCCGGAGCATAGGCCACCGGCGCATCCTTGTCAAAGGTGAGCCGCAGATTTCGCCGATTCCCGCAGATTTCCGGGCACGTGAAATGGGACGCCCGCCGCGGCGGGAGCGCAGATCAACGCAGATCAATCGGCAGGCAAGGGGCATCAGGCGCGAACCTCAACCGCCGACAGCCATCAGCCGAGCCCTGCCCGCACTTGACCGATGCGGGTGGTCTATAATCCGAGGGGGCGAACAGGGCGAAAATCTCTGGCGGCGAAGGCCGGCATCAAGCTGTGGAGCCGCCGGGAGTGGGCGCTGCGCGACGAGGTTACCGACGATGGCAAATGCAGAGCATCTGGCAATCCTGAAGCAGGGCGTGGACGCCTGGAATCAGTGGAGAGCAGAGCACCCAGGCGTACGCCCGGACCTAAGCGGGGCGACCCTCAACGGGGCGGGCCTCAGCGGGGCGGACCTCCGGGGGGCGGACCTCAGCGAGGCGAACCTCCTCATGGCGGACCTGGACGCGGCGAACCTCGCCCGGGCGGACCTTCGCGGGGCGGACCTCAGCGGGACGGCCCTCTTCGCGGCGGACCTCCGCTGGGCGGACCTCAGCGGGGCGGCCCTCTTCATGGCGGACCTCCGCTGGGCATACCTACGCGAGGCCGACTTGAGCAGGGCACGTTTCGGGTCCACC
This sequence comes from Acidobacteriota bacterium, assembly GCA_026394175.1. Taxonomy (GTDB): domain Bacteria; phylum Acidobacteriota; class Terriglobia; order JAJPHL01; family JAPKYU01; genus JAPKYU01. The sequence goes on from JAPKYU010000445.1 coordinate 7,913, forward strand.
GTGTTGGGAGATAACGACCTGAGCCAGACCAAGGGCCTCGACACCGCAGTTCACGTCGGCCCCTCGACGATTGGGATAGACACAATCCAGCGCTCAGGTGGCAAGATCCCGAAGGTGTTTCTGCGGGGCGCCGGCGTCCCGGATAACTGGATCGAGTACATCGGCTCCCTCGTCGGCCAGCCGATCCAGTTCTACTCCTGCTACATTGCCTACTCGACCGAGGACCAGGAGTTCGCCGACCGCCTGTATGCCGATCTGGAGGTAAAGGG
>JAPKYU010000419.1 GCA_026394175.1 Acidobacteriota bacterium
AGCTTGTCCCCGGCTGAGGTCAGCGCCTTCGCTGCGCGGGTGACCCAGTCGCTCGCCGGCGCGATGGGTTCAAAGGGGCGCGTGCTGCTGCGGGTTGAGGATCCTGGCGAAACTGGCGCGGTCGAGCAGATGGCATCCGCGCTGCGCGATGCGCTCCGCCAGGTGGGCATCGAGGCGGCCTCGGAAGGCGATCTGCCCTGGCAACTGCACATCTACCTGGGCCGGCGGAACGGCCTGCCGCTGGCCACGGCCCGCATCACGAACGAATGGCGCGAAGCCGCTTTGCTGTTCGCCGCTTTCCCGGTGCAGGCGGGAGCCGGTTCGCCCGCGGCGGGAGGCCCGGTGCTGGTCACCAGCGTTCGCACCTTGCTCGTTTCCGACCTGCCGGTGCTCGACCTGGAAGCCGACGCCGCCGGCAATTTGTTCGTGCTGTGTTCGGACCGGCTGCGGCTGTACGACTTGAACGCGCCCGGTTATCCGATGAAAGCCGAGATAGGCATAGATACCGGCAGTGATCGCTTGCGCGACCCGCTGGTGCGGCTGGTGGCGCGCGACAGCCCCCGCCAGCTCGACATGTATTCGGCCGCCGGCAAGCTGGCTCCGGCGCCGCCCTTGGCGCTCGATGGTTACGCGCTCAAGGGTATTGCCGCGCCCGCCAAGCTGCAGTGGCCGCATCCCTGGCGGGCAACGGCCGCGACGCTGCAGATCATTGCCGGTCGGAACTATTTCTCCAGTGCCGCCGTGCCGCAGATCCAGGGACTGGCTCCGGTGGTCGGCCCGCTGCGCGCCCACTGGGCCGTACTCGATCCGGCCGGGCGGCTTTTTCTGGCCGACGCCGAATTACGGCCGATCCTCGGCGGCGGGGCCACGGCGGCCGGCTCTTTCGGTGGCGACGTGGCCTCGCTGACGCTGCCGTGCGCCGGCACCCTGGTGCTCGCCGCCTCCTCCGACGTCAATCCGCCGCGCGACCGCATTACCGTGCTGCGGATGGAGAATGACGCTCTGCTGCCGGGCACCAGCGTGGAACTCGATGGGGCGGTGCGGCGCCTGAAAACCCTGCCGCCGTCCGGTGAACTGCGCCGCGTGCTGGCTGTCGCTCAATCGGAGAGCGGCTGGCGGATCGACGAGATTGAAGTGAGATGCTCTCAATGAAGGTCCAAAGTCCAAGGTCCAAGGTCCAAGGTCGCTTGCTGGTGCGGCGCATACTCCTGCTCTGTTGTTTCCTGGCGGGACCTTGGACCTCCGCCGATGCGGCTGCCCGGCCGCGGTATGGTGACACGCTGCGCCTAAGTTTTTCGCAGACGGCCGAGACCTACGACCCGGCGCAGGCCGCCACTCTTCCCGAACGGTTGCTGGCCCGCTCGATCTACGAAACGCTGACCAGCTTGTTGCGAGGCAATCGAACAGGCGCGGGAGTGGAGGGGCGGCTGGCCGCCAGTTGGCGCGCGGAAGCGGGCGGGCGCCGCTGGATCTTCAACCTGCGTCCGGGCGCGCGCTTCCATAGCGGCAACGCGCTGACCGCGGCGGCGGCCCGGGCGGCCGTGGAACGCGCGGTGACGCGGGCGCAGACTGCCGCCGCCGCGCAACTGCGCGCTCTTCAGTTTGTGTGCTCATCGCCCGACCCGGCGCGCCTGGTGTGCGACCTCTCCGAACCGCTTCCGGTCCTGCCGGAGATGCTGGCCGATCCGGCGCTGGCTATCGCCGATGCTGACGGGTCGGGCACCGGGCCATGGAAGATGGGCGCGTGGGCTGCCGGGACCCGCGCCCGGCTGGAAGCGTTCGACGACTATTGGGCCGGCCGGCCATTCCTCGATGCCATCGAAGCCGAGTTCGGCGTGGAGGCGCGAAGGCAACGCGTGGAGTTCGAGCTGAAGCGCGCCGAGGTGCTCGCCAATTCGCCGGCCGAGGCGCGCCCGCCCGGGACCGCGCGGCCTTCGCCGGCGGTCAGTTTACTGTTGTTGGGCGTGCCCGCGAAGAGCGCGCTGCTGGCCGGCGACGGCGCGGCGGCCTGCCGCGCTTTGTCGGAGGCCATTGATCGCGAGGCGCTGGCGCGCCTGCTGCCGCCGGGCGTGGCCGCCGCCGCGTTCGGCCTTCTGCCTGGCTGGCTCAGCGGCTATGAATCGCTGTTCGGCCGCCCGCCGGACAAGCCCCAGCCTGCCGCCGGCTTGCCGCGCGTAGCGCTGCGGCTGATCCATGACGCTTCCGACCCCGTTGCCCGCCTGATCGCTTCGCGCCTGACGTTCGATTTTCGCGCGCTCGGCGTGGAATTGCGCGTGGACAGCCTGGCGCACGCGGCCTACGCCGCCGCGCGGGAGTCGGCGCCGCACGACCTGTACCTGGAGTCCGCGCGCCTGCGCACTGCGGCGCCCGGCGTCGCGCTCGCCGATCTGCTCCAGCGTTATCAGCTCAAGGGCGAAATACCGGGCCTATTCGTCGTCGTCGGGCCGCCGGAAACGCGAGCCGAGGCGCAGTACCGGATCGAGCGCGAGGCGCTGGAAACGGCGCGCGCCATTCCCGTGCTGCACTATCGCGACGTTTACAGCTTCCAGCCCGGGCTTGAGCAGGTGCGGCTGGACGAAAGCGGTTTTCTGGATTTGGCCAACGCCTGGAAGAAATAGTTCCAAGTTTCAGGCTCGAAGTTCCAAGTTCCTGCCGAAACGTGGAACCTGGAACTTGGAACCTGGAACCTGCGTTCGATGAGCTTTCGCTGGAAATTGCTGTTCGCCTTCGGAGCCACAACGCTGGTGGCCGTTGCGGTCATGGCGCTGGTGGCTACGCGACTGGTGCGCAACGCTTATGTTCGCAGCGACCAGCAGCGAATCGAACAGGTGCTGGCCCAGGCGCGCTCGGCCATCGAGCGGCGGGGAGAGCAAGCGGCGCGGCGCGTGGCGGCGGCCGCCGAAGACGACGCGGTCACCCGCGTGGCCATCGCCCTGAATGCGGCGCCCGCCGGCGCGCCGGTGCCTCCCGGCGCGTTTCTGGCCGAGGCGGGGCAGGCGGCCCGCGTCCACGAACTGGAACTGCTCGAGCTGATGGCGGGCGACGGCACCGTTCTGTCGTCGGCGCAGTGGGAAGCGCGCGCCGGCTACCGCGAACCCGGCGCGGCATCGCTGTTCGGCCGGACCGCGCCGTTTGTTCGCCTCGAAGACCTGCCCTCCGGTCCGGTGCTTGCCGTGGAAGTGGTGCGCGAAGTCTCCCTCGGCGCTCATAAGCTGCACGTGCTTGGCGGCCACCTGCTGGGTCAGTCGTTTCTCCGTGAGTTGAGTCAGGCGGGCCTGGAGCACGTGGCTTTGTTTCGGCTGGCGGGCGAGGGCGGCTTCCGCCAGGCCGCCGGCGGCGCCGCCGACGTCCCCGCAGCCGTCGCCGAGGAATTGCAGCGGGTCGTCGAGCGGGTGGGACTGGGCGGCGCCGACTACCAGGGAGAACTCGAGGCCTCGCGCTCGGCGGTGGCCACCATGCCGGTGCGCGATGCCGCCGGCCGAACCCTGGGCGTGCTGGTGGTGACCGTGTCCGAAGGCGAGCGCGAACGCCTGATCCGCTCCTTGTACTGGACCGCGCTGATGGCCGGCGGACTGGCGCTGGCCACCGCGCTGCTGCTCAGTCTGCTGCTGGCCCGCCGCATCACCGCGCCGGTCGCCGACCTGGTGCGCGCCTCGCAAGAATGGGCCGAGGGGCGCCTGGACTTCCGCATCCAGCCGCGTGGCGATGACGAGCTGGCGCGGCTTTCCCTGGCCTTCAATAGCATGGCCGCCAGCCTCCAGCAGCACCGCGAGCGGATGGTGCAGGCCGAGCGCGTCGCGGCCTGGCGCGAGCTGGCCCGCCGCCTGGCGCATGAGCTGAAGAACCCACTGTTCCCCCTGCAATTGTCGGTGGAGAACCTGCGGCGTGCCCGCCAAGTGGATGCCGGCGGCTTCGAGGAGGCTTTCGAAGAAGGCACCGCAACGCTTCTGGCCGAGATTGAGGAGCTGAAGCGTATCGTCTCCCGTTTCAGCGACTTCGCCAAGATGCCTCAACCGCAACTTGAGGACGTGGACCTGCGCGCCCTCCTCCAGCAGACGGCACGGCTTTACGCCGCCCGCATCGACCAGGGCCATGTCGCGCTCGAGCTTGATCTGCCGTCCGACCCGGTGACGGTGCGGGCCGATCCCCACCTGCTCGGCCAGGCACTCGGCAACCTTATCTTGAACGCGCTCGATGCCATGCCGGACGGCGGCCGCCTGGTCTTGCGGGCCGAGTCGCGCGACGGGCGCGGCGTGCTGGAAGTAACCGACACCGGCCAGGGGCTGACCGAAGAAGAACAGCGCCGCCTGTTCACCCCGTATTACACCACCAAGCGCCACGGCACCGGGTTGGGACTGGCGTTTGTGCAATCGGTGGTGGCCGATCACGGCGGCCGCATCGTGGTCACCAGCGCCCCCGATGCCGGCTCCTGCTTCCGCATCGAGCTAGGCTGACCGTTGAACGTTCAAAGTGTCTCGACTTTAAACTTTGAACTTTAAACTTTGAACTGCGGCATCAAGAGCGGCGGGCAGGGGTAGAATGTGGCAATGCGAATTATCGTGATTGGATACGGGAGAGTCGGCTCCCAGGCGGTCCGCCGGCTGAGCACGGAAGACCATCACATCACGGTCATAGACAAGGACCGCGGCGTGCTGGAGCGGGCGGCGCGCGACATCCAGGCCCGCGTGGTGTTCGGTGACGCCACCGATCCTGAAATCCTGCGGCAGGCCGGCGCCGAAAAAGCGGACGTGGTCTTCGCCCTGACGCGCAGCGAGAACACCAACCTGATGGCGGCCCAAATCGCCAAAGCGCT
>JAPKYU010000632.1 GCA_026394175.1 Acidobacteriota bacterium
ACCCGGGCCGCCCCGCCGAATCGCTCCTGGTAACCGACGCGCGCTGGCAGTGGAAAGGCGAATGGAAGCGGGAAGAGCAGAAAAGCGTGTCAGCGGCCAGCGAAACGGCCGGCAGCGAAGCCGAGATCAGCTTTGAGGGGACCGGGGCCATGGTGGTCGGCGCGTACCGCGATGACGGCGGGTACCTGGAGGTCTACCTGGACGGCAAGAAGGTGGCCGACACCGACGGCTTTGTCGCCGGCGGCAACCGCGCCCACGAAAGCCTCTGGCACGCCGACTATCTCCGGCCCGGCAAGCACACCCTGCGCCTGGTGGTTGCCGGGAAGCGCTACGCCCGCTCCAAGGGCGCCTGGGTTTATTTGCACCGGTTGGTGGTGTTCCGGCGGTAATTTTTTTTGCCGCCAAAGCGCAAAGGCCCGATTGCTTTGGGTTGCTTGGTGTGCTTGTACCTTGGTGGTGAGGAACATCACTGTCCGCCGGCAAGCAAGTTGAGCAGTCCGCGCACATCCACCGCGGCCACGCCTGGCGACAATGCGTGGGTCGCAGGCGCCGCTTGCGACCTGCGATGGACGAGCAGCAGCCTGGCCGGAGGCCGGCTCATGGAGCGCCGCAGCGATAGCAGCGGGCCGGCCATCGCCGGCTGCACGGTCTTGGCCGCTTTGCACTCGGCCATCCACAGCCTCCCGCCCGGCCCCGGGAACAAGAAATCCACCTCCAACCCCTGCTGATCGCGAAAATAGTACAGTTCTTTCCGCCGGCCGGAGTTGACCTGGCTCTTGATCAGTTCGGCCGCGACAAATCCTTCGAACAGCGCCCCCAGAAAGGGCGATCGATTCAATTCCGCCAAAGACATGATGCCGAGCAAGTGACACGCCAGCCCCGGGTCGCCCAGGTACATTTTCGGAGACTTGATGAGGCGCTTGCCGAAATTCTCGAAGTATGGCGGAACCAGAATGATCTGCCCTGTCACTTCCAGGACGTGAAGCCAATCACTCAGGGTAGGCACAGAAACGCCGAGCGGCGCCGCCAGGTCCGTCTTGTTCAGGACCTGGCCGTGCCGGCTGGCGAGCAACGCCAGGAAACGGCGGAACGTCGCCAGGTCTCGAACGTTGGTGATGGACCGCACGTCGCGTTCCAGGTAGGTCTGCAGGTAGGAACTGAACCACAAATGCCGGGCCTTGGGCCGCGCCAGCGCCTCCGGATAACCGCCCAGCAGCAGGCTCACCCGATCGCTCTCGGCTAGGCTGAACGGCAGCAGGTGGAGAATTGCGGCACGGCCGGCCATGGACTCGCTGACCCCCCGCATCAGCGGCGCTTCCTGGGAGCCGGTGAACAGCCATTGGCCCATGCGCCGCGGACTCTGGTCGATCCGGGTGCGAACGTAGCCGAGCAACTCAGGTGCGTTCTGAATCTCGTCGAACAGCGCCGGCGGCGTTAATTCATCCAGCAACGCCCTGGGGTCGGATCGCGCCCGGCCCTGCACGTCCGGGTCCTCGAGCAGGACGTAGGAGGCGCGGGGAAACAGGCGGCGCAACAGTGTCGTCTTGCCCGCCCGGCGCGGTCCGGTCAAGACCACGGCCGGAAAATGCCGGGCCGCCTCCAGCACGACCTTGGAAATAGCGCGAGGGATAAAATGCATATGAGTTTTATAAACCAAAACTTTAGATTTCTCAATGGCGGCGCGGAAATTGGCTGATCCGGATAATTCGCCACGGACGAACATGGCACGCGGATAACCGCAGGTTTAAGCAAACCTGCGTCGATCTGCGTTCATCTGCGTCCC
>JAPKYU010000689.1 GCA_026394175.1 Acidobacteriota bacterium
ATGTCTCGCCGTTGCAGATCAACGCCCAGTTGCCGTTCAACCTGCAGCCCGGCCCGGCGCAAATCGCTGTCCGCACACCGCTGGGGACATCGGCGACGGCCGGTATAACGCTGGGCGCGGCAGCGCCCGCGGTTTTTGGGGCCGCCCGCAGCGGTGATTGGGCGGTGATTTGGGCCACGGGACTGGGGCCGGTGGCGCCCGCGCTGCCCGCCGGCGCGCCGGCCGCCGCGCAGCCGCTTTCATCTTGCACGGCGCTCGTCGCCGTAACCATCGGCGGAAAGAGCGCCCGGGTGGGCTACGCCGGCCTGGCGCCCGGTTCGGCCGGCCTTTATCAGATCAATGCCCAGCTTCCCGCAGGATTGCCGTCGGATGCTGTCCCACTGGTCATTTCCATCGGTGGAGTCTCGAGCAATGCCGTTACGCTGCGTTAGAATCTGCGTGTATCTGCGAAATCTGCGGCTGGTCCTTCTTCTGTTATTGCTCTCCGCCAACCTGCACTCCGCCGAGATTGTTGAAGTGCGCAAGATCTGGGATCAGGCGCCGCATAACGCCTTCACCAGCCTGGTGCGGTTCCGGAGCCGCTGGTTCTGCTCGTTTCGCGAGGGGAAGGCGCATGTTTCGCCCGACGGCGCCATCCGGGTCATCACGTCAAGCGACGGCCGCGACTGGGAATCCGCCGCGCGCCTTTCCTCGGCCACCGCCGATCTTCGCGATCCGAAGCTGTCGATAACACCCGACAAGCGGCTGATGCTGACGGCGGCGGGCGCGCTGCACCAACCGGCCGAGTTCAAGCATCAGACCTTTGCCTGGTTCTCGCGCGACGGGCACACGTGGACGGAGCCGCAGCCGATCGGGGAGCCAAATTTCTGGCTCTGGCGAGTCACCTGGCACGGGAGGGAGGCCTATGGGGTCGGCTATGACACCGCCGGAAGGAACCGCTCCCGGCTGTACCGCAGCCGCGACGGGGCCCGCTTCACGCCGCTGGTGGAGACCTTTTTCGATCGCGGCTTCCCGAACGAAGCGTCGATCATCTTCTTGAAAGACGGCACGGCGCTGTGCCTGCTGCGGCGCGACGGTGATCCGGCAACGGCGCAGCTCGGCAAGGCGCGGCCACCGTACCGCGACTGGGCTTGGCAGGACATCGGCGTACGGGTGGGCGGGCCGAATCTCATCTGCCTGCCCGATGGCCGCATTGTGGCCGCCGTCCGCCTCTACGATGGCAAGACGCGCACCGCGCTCTGCTGGCTTGATGCGCGCTCCGGCCGCCTGACGGAATTCCTCACGCTGCCCTCGGCCGGCGACACCAGCTACGCCGGCCTGGTCTGGCACAACCGCCTGCTCTGGGTCAGCTACTACTCCTCCCACGAAGGCAAGACCAGCATCTATCTGGCAAAGGTGAAGCTGGCTGAAAAAACCAGGGCCGTTGCTCAGCGGTAAGCTTCCGAGCGATGCAGCACACGCTTAATGTGGAGCGCGCCAGCCTCCTCCACGAAGCGGACGCGGTAGTCGCCGACGCGCAGGCGCGACTCCTCAGTGTCACCCCGGAGCTTCTTTACATCGCCAACGCCGGTTTCAGCAAAGCGATGCAGCGCCGCGAAGACGCGCATGGCCGTAGGGATGTCGAGGCGGCGAACATCGGCGCCGGCTTGCTCGGTGAAAGCGATCTTCTTCACTCTCCGCGCCTCACTGGGGTTCCTTGTGGCCCTTCACGTCTGCCAGCGTGAGGCCAAAATCGGCCAGCACTTCCTCGAAAGGAATCGGCTTGTTGTGTTTCAGCCACTCCGTGGCCTCGGCCACCGCTTGGCGCTCTTCCTCCGTCTCCGGCTCGTCGTCTACGGGCGCATTCGCGATCGCGCGGGAAACCGGGTCGAGCATGGCCTCGAGGAGCCCCACCACCGCGGCCACTTGGCTTGCCGCCAGCCGCTCAATCAACTCGTGTGCATGTTCCCTGGAACCGCTCACCGGTGTTACTCCTTTGCTTGGCTCAAGATTAGCATATTCAAGTCGTCAAGGAATCTCCTGGACGAGGGGCCGAGGCGCGCGAACAGATCACCGAGCAGTCGCACCAGGGGGAATCCGCGTAATCTGCGGCTGGGGTCTACTGGATGGGGATGGTGACGCGGTTGCTCGCGGCGCCGCCGATGACAAGGCTCACCGGGATGTTGTAGGCCGAAGAGACGCCGGCCGGCACTTTCACGTTGATCTGATAAAGCCCGGCGAAGCCCGGCGCCAGGCCGCTGTACAGCACTTCACCGTCGTAGTTGTCGAAGCGAACCATGGGCGTGAGCAGGGTACGGTTCAGAGGCTCGATGGCATTCCCGACGTCGCCCGAGGTCACCGGTGGATCGACGGCGCCCAAGCCGGTGGCGTAAATAGAGACGATGCTTCCCCGCCGCGCCGGATTGTTGTTGCTGACCAGGGACCCGTCCTGCGCCACCACAAAGATGCCCTGCCCCGACCCGCTGGAAGAAACGGTGAAAATGCCGGGAGCGTACGCACTTACCAGCAGGGAAATGCCCGGTCCCCTGCCCGACAGGCTCTCGACCGCGAGCTGGTACGTGCCGGGCACCAGTTCGTAGGGCAGCAGCGCATTGATCTGGGCGGGCGAAACGTAGAACAGCGGGATGGGCGTGTCGCCGACCAGCACGCGGGTGCCGGCCAGCGATATGGGCAGCGGCAGCGAGGGTGCTGAGGCAGTGCTCAACGCCAGGTCGGCGCCGAAAACGCTGATGATGGTTCCAGGCGCCAGCGCGGCGCCGCGGTTGAAACTGGCGCCGTTGACGGCCGCGCCCGATACCAGCCCGGGAAGCACCGGCTGGACCACCGTGGCGGTAAAGGTGACCGAGGAGGTGCCGGACGTGGCCACCACGCGAACATCGCCCGCTGCATTCGGCAGAGTCAGCACCGTGCCGGCGCGGCCGTCGGTGTCGGTTACGGCCGAGCGGGTGCTCAGCGAGCCTCCGCCACCGGTGATGGCGAAACTGACCGCCGCACCGGCAATCGGCGCGCCATCGGAGCCGACCATCAACACCAC
>JAPKYU010000003.1 GCA_026394175.1 Acidobacteriota bacterium
CGGCCGCATCCTGGAGGCGCTAGAGAAGCGCGGCTGGCTGGACGACACCCTGATCCTGTTCACCGCCGACCACGGCGACATGACCGGCGACCATAATCTGTGGCGCAAGTCGTATGCCTACGAGGCCTCGGCGCACATCCCGATGCTGGTGCGCTGGTCCCGCACCGCGGGATCGGCGGCCTCCGCGCGCCGGGGACAGGTGCCGGCGCAGCCCGTCGAGCTTCGCGACGTGCTGCCGACATTCCTCGATGCCGCCGGCGTCACGGTAAAGCAACAACTCGAGGGGCGCAGCCTGCTGTCGCTGGTGCGCGGCGAGACCTCTGGCTGGCGGAAGTACATCGACCTGGAACACAACATTTGCTACAGCCCGGTGAACAACTGGAGCGCGCTGACCGACGGCCGCTTCAAGTACATCTTCCATGCGCGCGATGGCGAGGAGCAGCTCTTCAATCTCGAACGCGACCCGAACGAGTTGAATGACCTGGGGCCGCTGGCGGAGCACGCAAGCACGCTGAACGAGTGGCGAGGCCGGATGATCGAGCAGCTTGCGGTGCGCGGCGAGGAGTTCGTCAAGGGCGGCAAGCTGGCGCTGCGCCCCAAGGGCGTTCCGTTTTCGCCCAATTTCCCGGGTTGCTCCTGCCACCCAAGGAAGACCTGAGCCGCAGATTTCGCAGATTTCACCGATTATCCGCAATCTGTGCAATCTGCGAAATCTGCGGCTGAGGGCCAGCTCATGCCTTGCTGACTTCCTCCCGCCACTTTTGGATAGCCTCAGTCAGTTCTTCGGCAATCCGCGGATGGCGGCGGCGAAGGTTGTTCTTCTCGCCGATGTCGGCTTCCAGATCGGAAAGGAACACCGAATCTTCGCCTTTCAGGCGTTCACGGCTGGTGGCGGAGCCGTCGGCGTCCATGCCATTCAGCACCAGCTTCCAGTTGCCGCGGCGCGCGGCCTGCTGCCCGCCCGAATCCCAGAACACGATTTCGTGCGGCGACCTGGCCTTCTCAGAAACCATGGGCAGCACATTGCGGCCGTCGATGGTGCGGTCCGATGGCGCCGCGATGCCGGCCGCGGCGCAGAAGGTAGGCAGCACGTCCATGGTGGCGCCCACTTCGCTGATTACCTGGCGCGGCGGAATGCGCGCCGGCCAGCTCATGATGGCCGGCTCGCGCATGCCGCCGTCGAACAGGCTGAACTTGAAGCCGCGCAGCGGATGGTTGCTGCCGCCGCGGGGCGGCTGCTGGTTCAGCCCGGCGCGCAGCTCGCGCGTCGCTCCGTTGTCGCCGGCGAAGAAGATGAAGGTGTTCTGGCGCAGGCCCAGCTTTTCCAGCGTGGCCACGATTTCACCCACGCCATCGTCGGCGGCGGCCAGCATGGCGGCGTACATCTGCCGGTCAGGCTCCAAACCGGGAAAGCGGTCCACGTACTTCTTGGGCGCGTGCATGGGGTAGTGCACGGCGTTGAAGGGGCAATAGAGGAAGAAAGGCCGGGCGCGGTTGGCCCGGATGAACCGCACCGCCTCCTCGGTGATCATCTCCGTCATGTAGCGCCCGTTCTCGAAGACCTCGGCGCGGTCGCGCCACAGGTCGTGGAAGTTCACGGTCTTGGGCTCGCCCCAGTAGTAGCGGTGCGAGTAGAAGTCGATGCAGCCGGCGTGGAAGCCGAAGAAGTAGTCGAAGCCGTGGGCGTTGGGGGCGGTGTCGGAGGTCGAGCCCAGGTGCCACTTGCCGGTGATGGCCGTGGCGTAGCCCTGCTCCTTGAGCAGCGCGGCGATGGTGCGCTCGGTGGGGCGCAGGGCCTGGCCGTTGGCCGGCACGCCGGCGCGGATCGGATACCGGCCGGTCATCAGCGCGGCCCGCGACGGCGCGCACACCGGCGCGCACGAGTACCAGTCGGTGAAGCGCGCCCCGGAGGCCGCCAGGGCGTCCAGGTTCGGCGTCTTCAGGTCCGTGGCGCCCTGGCAGCCCAGGTCGTGGTAGCCGTGGTCGTCGGTATAAAGGACGATGAAGTTGGGGCGGGAAGAGGCCGGAGTCCGCACCATCGGTGCCGACGCCGACGCCAGCATGAATTCTCTGCGGTTCAACATGGCGCGCCATTATAATCCGGGCGCGCGCCGGGAACACGGACGGAATGGGACGCCCGCCGCGGCGGGAACGCAGATTTACGCAGATCAGAACCGCACTTGACTCCCGGCCCGCAAATCGAAAAGAATCCGCTGAGGACCCGGGAACACGGTTTATGAGAGTATCCAGGAGGAAATTTTTTGAGCGGCTTCGGGATGCGGCCGAGGGGCCGCAGCGCTGGCGCGAGAAGCGGGTCGCGCAACTGAAGGAATACGCGCTCAGCAAAGCGCCCGCGGAGTGGACGGCGGAACAGCGCGAGCAGGCCGCCAAGGCCGTCGAGAACCGCCTGGTGTACATGAGCGACGACACGCTGGGCGGCCCCGACATGCGCCGCTACGTGGAGTCGATCATCCAGAGCAAGGACATCTTCTTTAACTCCAGCCAACCGGAAGAGGACTACTCCCGCGACTCGTATTCCGACGACGACTACTCCGGGTGACATTGTGGTCCGCGCGAATCCGCGAAATCCGCGGATGGGGCTAAGGCTTGACACCAACAGGTTCGCAGCGGGCGCTCTCGTTGCCTTTCTGATCGACGGCACTGACCGAATAGGAATAGCTGACGCCCGGCGTTATGGCTGTGTCGCGGAAGGCGGGGGTCAAGCGCAGGGCGGCATTGAGGCGGCGGGGGGGAGCGCCGGCATCGCCGCGGAACACGTTGTAGCCGGCCAGATCGCGCGTGGAACTCGGCTCCCAGGAGAGCTCGACGGCCAGAGGCTGGCCGGGCGCGGTTGGTTCGGTGACCAGGCCGACCAGGCCGGACGGAACGCCAGGCGGAAACACGTCCTCGGGACGCGCGACGGCGGGCGGCGAGTCCGCGCTCTCGCCGGAAAAGCCGTCCCGTGTGGCCACCGCCCGCACCAGGTAGCGGTACTCGTGGCCGAACTCGAAGTTGGGGTCGGCATAGCCGGCCTTGTCCGTGTTCCCAAGCAGCAACAGAGGCGGGGGCGCCTGGGCGCCCTGCGCGGGGCGGGGCGTCTGCTCCGAACGGTAAACGTGATAGGAGGCCGCGCCAGGCGCCGCCGGCCACTCCAGCAGAACGGCTTCTTCGCTGATCGTGGCCCGCAGCGAAACCGGCGCCGGCGGCGGCGGCACCACGGCGATGGCCACGATGTTGGAGAAGCCGGCGGCATGCCCCCGGGCGTTGAGCAGCCTGATGGCGAACGCGGCGGTGTGAGGCGGGCCGTCCGGCTTCAGCTCCGCCGCGTAGCGCGACTCGCGGGCCGGCAGTTGGGCGATCCGTTGCGCGCCCGACTCGAATTCGCCGCGTCCCACCTCGCGGCGCAACCCGGAGACGATGGCCCGGTAGACCTCGACCGGCCCCAGTTTATCGGCGCGCACCGCCTGGCCCTCGGTGGTGAGCGCCGGCGGGACCCAATCGATCAGGGCCTTGTCGCCGCGCTGCACGGCGGCGATTTCAGCCGGTTGCGGCAGGTTCAACAGCGGCGGGAGAGGCTCGCCCTGCATGCCGCAGCCGGCCAGTAAGAGCAGGGAGAAGAGCAAAAGGACGGCGGCCAAGGTCCAAAGTCCAAAGTCCAAAGTCGAGGGAGCGCGCCCGGCCGGCTTTGGACCTTGGACTTTGGACTTTGGACTGACGATCACAGGATGTAGCGGCTCAAGTCCTGGTTCTTGACGACGTCGGCCAGGCGTTTCTGCACGTAGGCGGCATCGATCCGCACGGTTTTCTTCTTCAGGTCGGGGCCCTCAAAGCTGATTTCATCCAGCAGCCGTTCCATGATGGTGTGCAGCCGGCGGGCGCCGATGTTTTCGGTTTGCTCGTTCACCACCGCGGCGTAGCGCGCGATCTCCTGCAGGGCCTCGTCGGCGAAGCTCAGCTTGATTCCCTCGGTTTCCAGCAAGGCCGCGTACTGCTTGACGAGCGCGCTTTTGGGCTCCTGGAGGATGCGGACGAAGTCCTCCACCGAGAGCGATTGCAGCTCGACGCGGATCGGGAAGCGGCCCTGCAGCTCCGGGATCAGGTCGCTGGGTTTGGAGACATGGAAAGCGCCGGCGGCGATGAACAGGATGTAGTCGGTGCGCACCATGCCGTAGCGGGTGTTGACGGTGGTGCCCTCCACGATGGGCAGGACATCGCGCTGCACGCCCTCGCGGCTGACGTCGGGGCCGTGGCCGGACTCGCGCCCGGCGATCTTGTCCAGCTCGTCGAGGAAGACGATGCCCGATTGCTCGACGCGCTCGACGGCGATGCGCGTCACCTGGTCCATGTCGATCAGCCGCTGTTCCTCTTCCTGGATCAGGTGTTCGATGGCCTCCGCCACCCGCGCCTTGCGCTTCTTGGGCTTGCCGCCGAACAGGCCGGGGAGCATATCCTTGACGTTGATGCCCATCTCCTCGACGCCGGTGCTGGTGAAGATTTCGAACCTGGGCATGTCGCGGTCGCGCACCTCGATTTCCACCAGCCGCTCGTCGAGCTTGCCGTCGCGGAGTTGCTGGCGGAACTTGTCGCGGGTGCGCGCGTAGCTTTCGTTGTGGTCGCCGTCGGTTGAAGCTGGGGAGGGCGGCGGGGGGGGGACGAGCATGTCCAGCAGGCGCTCTTCGGCCGCCGATTCGGCTTTCTCGGCCACCTCGTCCAGCCTCTCCTCGCGGACCATGTCGATGGCGATCTCCACCAGGTCGCGGATCATGGACTCGACGTCGCGGCCCACGTAACCCACCTCGGTGAATTTGCTGGCCTCCACCTTCAGAAACGGGGAGTTGGAAAGGCGCGCCAGCCGCCGGGCGATTTCCGTCTTGCCCACCCCGGTGGGCCCGATCATCAGGATGTTCTTGGGAAGGATTTCCTCGGCCACCTCCGGCGCCAGCTTCTGGCGGCGGATGCGGTTGCGCAGGGCAATGGCCACCGCGCGCTTGGCGTCGTTCTGCCCGACCACGTGTTTGTCCAGCTCGGCGACGATTTCGCGCGGCGTCAGTTCGTCCAGTGCCGGCGCTTCGTCGACGGCTCCGGGTAGATAGATTGCCATTGGGCCTTTCCCCAGAGGTCCATTCTATATCAACCACGGCTGACGGCTGACGGCTGACGGCCGTGGGCATGGCGTCAGCCGCCAGCCGTCAGCCGATTCACAGTTCTTCAACCGTCAGCACGTCATTGGTGTAGATGCAGGTGCGGGCGGCAATCAGCACGGCCTCCTCGGCGATCTGGCGCGCCGACAGGCTGGTATGCTTCAGCAGGGCGCGGGCGGCGGCCAGGGCCACCGAGCCGCCCGAGCCAATGGCGGCCACGCCTTCATCGGGCTCGATGACGTCTCCCTGCCCGCTCAGCAG
>JAPKYU010000330.1 GCA_026394175.1 Acidobacteriota bacterium
AGTGGACGCGGCCAGAGGGTTGCTGGTCTGCGACGGGACCGGCGGCCACGACTGGCTCCGCTACGACCGCGAGCTTGCCGATTTCATCTTCCATGTGGAGTGGCGGTTCGTCCCCAAAGAAGGGGGCAAGGGATACAACAGCGGCGTGTTCATGCGCAACTCCGCCGATGGCGCCATCTGGCATCAAGCACAGGTGGGAAGCGCCGCCGGCGGCTTCATCTTTGGCGACACGCCGGTCGGCGGCAAGACCCAGAGGATCAATCTGCGCCCGCAGATGACATCCATGCGCGTGAAGCCGGCCGGCGAGTGGAATACCTACGAGATCACCGCCCAAGGCAGGACGCTTTCGGTGTGGGTGAACGGCGCAGTCACCAGCGAGTTCACCGGGTGCGAAGTGCCCAAGGGCTACATCGGCCTGGAGGCGGAAGGCTGGCTGATCGAATTCCGCAACATCAAGCTGAAAGAGATGAAATAGCCGCAGATCGTCAAGCGGAGAGCCGCCCCACCAGGTTCACGTTGTCGGTGATCTCGTCTTTGTACTTCGGGCACATGCCGACGATGACGGGGTCCTGCGGCTTCACGTTGGTCAGAGCGAAGCGGAAGGCGCGCTCGATGTCCGGCAGCCTGCCGGCGGCCAGCAGCTTGAAGGCAAAACAGGTTTTCTTTGTGCGGCGGATCATGGCGCACATGCGCTCCGGGTCCTTCTCGAAATAGATCTCGCCGACCGGGGCCTCCCCGAAGTCGCGCCGCGCCTCGTCGGCGGTGCGGGTAACGCGGTAAAGGCAGGTCTGGTAATAATCGACGTTCCAGCCGTGCTCCTCGACGTAGTCCACGACAGCCGGGTTGTGGGTGGAGACGCCGGCGGGCACGCCGGCATCGTGCACCGCCTTGCAGAAATCCTCGACGACGTTCATCTCGCCCTTGCGAAACCGCTCGTCGGTGCGGTTGCCGTGATGCCCGACGCCGATGGGATTCACCCGGGCAACCTCGGGCAGAAGCTTCCAGTTTTTCATCAATTCGAAATCGGCGAGGATCAGCACCTGCATCTTGCCGCCCTCGTCGCGGTAGCGCCTCAGGTCCTGCATGGTGTCGGTGTTGTAGTGCACCTGCCAGGTGTTGATGCCCGCTTTCTCGGCGCGGTGCAGGATCTCGAGGCGGCGGTCCTGCGTCATCCATTCGGCGACGAACCTGGAGTACAGGCCGTTGAAGTGCATGTAGCCGTACAGCGGGTTGGAGCCGATGATCAGGCGTGTCAGCTCCCTGCCGTGGAACTTGACCTTCGGCAGCGGCGGCGCCGGCCATGCGGGCACGGCGCGGCCTGCCGTCATCGCCGCGCCCAGGCAGGCGGCGGACTTCAAGACATCGCGACGCGAACGAGGAAGCATCCCAGAACCTCCCGACCAGATGATGTACCACAAAGACCCCCGGACGCAAAGGCACAAAGTCGGGATCATCGTGTCTTTGTGTCTCTGTGCCTTTGTGGTTAAATGAGGCGTCCGAAAGGCGAAGGAGGAAACCCATGAACCGCCGTCTATTTCTTCATGCCGGCGCCGCCGCCCTGACCTCAGCCGTCGCTGCTTCCGCCGCCGGCCGCTACGCGGCCGAGTTTGCCGACGAGAAGCCGAAGCGCGTGGGGCTGATCGGCTGCGGCTGGTACGGCAAGATTGACCTGTTCCGCTTGATCCAGGTGGCTCCCGTGGAGGTTGTTTCGCTGTGCGACGTGGACAAGAACATGCTGGCCCAGGCGGCCGACATGGTGGCCGCCCGCCAGGCCTCCAGGAAGAAGCCGCGCACCTACGGCGACTACCGCGAAATGCTCAAGCAGAAAGACCTGGACATCGTGCTGGTCGCCACCCCGGATCACTGGCATGCGCTGCCGATGATCGCGGCGGTGCAGGCGGGCGCCGACGTCTGGGTGCAGAAGCCCATCAGCGTCGATGTCCTGGAGGGGCAGGCCATGCTGGCCGCCGCGCGCAACTACAAGCGCGTGGTGCAGGTGGGCACCCAGCGCCGCAGCACCCCGCACCTGGTCGAGGCGCGCGACCGCTTCCTCAAGGCGGGCAGGCTGGGCAAGATCGCCCTGGTCGAGATCTGCTGCTATTACGCCACGCGCGCCCGCCCCAACCCGCCCGATACCAAGCCGCCCGAGTACCTGGACTACGAGATGTGGACCGGGCCCGCGCCCATGCGGCCCTACAACGAACTTGTGCATCCCGGCCGCTGGCGCCAGTTCATGGAATACGGCAATGGCACCGTGGGCGACATGGGCATCCACATGTTCGACATGGTCCGCTGGATGCTCGATCTGGGCTGGCCCAGGCGGATCGCTTCCTGCGGCGGCATCCTGGTGCATAAGGAAGGAAAGGCGAACATCTCCGACACCCAGACGGCCACCTGGGAGTACCCGGACCTGAATGTCGTGTGGCAACACCGGGTGTGGGGCCAGCCCCCGGACCCGAAATACCCCTGGGCAGCCACATTTTATGGAGAAAAGGGAACGCTGAAGGCCAGCGTCTTCAGCTATGACTTCATCCCCGCCGAGAAGGGCGCCGAGCCGGTGCACCGCGACGTCACCTACGAGCTGGAGCAGTACCCCGAGGACAAGACCGAGGAGCGGCTGGAACGCCACTGCGCCCCGGCCATTCGCTATCAGATGCAGGATTTCCTGCGGGCCATCGCCGCGCGAGGCAGGC
>JAPKYU010000529.1 GCA_026394175.1 Acidobacteriota bacterium
TGAACACGGATGAACACGGAGAAAGCGCCAAGCCGCAGATTACGCGGATTTCACGGATTTCTCGGACTGAATAACAATCTCATCCGTGTTCATCCGTGGTGAGTTTTTGGCATGGACGAAGCTCCCCCCATCGCTTCGAGAAGAGACCTGCTGGCCGCCACGCTGTATTGCCTGGCCGCCACCGTGCTCTTCTTCCGCGGGCCGCTGCTGCTGGGCCGCTACTACCACATCCCGTACGATCTGGCGGAGTTCCATCACCCGCTGCTGGCCTTCATTGCCTCTTCGTTGAAAGAGTACGGCTGCCTGCCTTGGTGGAATCCGTACAGCTACATGGGCGAGCCGTTTTTCAGCAACGTGCAGGCGGCGATCTTCTACCCGCCGACGCTGCTGACCGCGGTGGCCGGCAACGCGCTGTCCGGCCGGGTCACGGTCTGGTGGATGGGATTACTGCTGGCGGCGCACGTCCTGCTGGCGGGCGTGGGCGCGTACCGGTTGCTGCGCGCCCTGGGCGTTGGCTTCCGGGCGGCGCTGGCCGGCGCCACCGTCTATCACCTGGGCGCGTTTTTCGCCGCCCAGACTCAGCACCTGGGGGCCATTTGCGTGGCCGCCTGGCTGCCCTGGGCGCTCGGCGCGCTGCGCCGGCTGGAAGAGAAACGCGACCGGGCCTCGGTGGCTTGGGCCGCGCTGGCCATGGGCTTGATGGTCCTGACCGGCTTCCCGCCCGCCTGGCTGCCGGCCATTTTCCTACTGCCGTTGTTCTACGTCTGGTGGATGTGGCAGCGCCATCCGCGGCTCGATTGGAAGGCGCACGCGCGCCCGGCGGCGCTGCTGGCCGCGGCCGCCGCCCTGGGCCTGCTGATCTCCGCTGTCTCCTGGCTGCCGGCCGGCCAGTTGGCCGAGCGCTCGGTCGCGCAATGGCGCTTTCCTTCCCAAGCCCTGGAGGGCATGCCCCTGGAGGCGCTGACCTCGCTGTTCTGGCCCAATCTGTTCAACCAACTGCGCGGCGAATTCTGGCATTCCGTGAATCCCGCGATGCTGTACCTGTACCAGGGAATCCCGGCCTTGCTGTTGGTGCTGGCCGGGCTCACCTGGCTGCTGCGCTCTTCGGCCGCCCGCCCCTTCCTGGCCGGCGCCGCGATTTCGGGCCTGTGGATGTTCGGTGTCAGTTTTCCGGTCTCGGCACTGCTGTATTTGCTCTATCCCAACGTGGTGAGACGGGGCATTTATCCGGCGATGCTGCTGGCTTACTTCTCGCTGTTCTTTGCGGTGCTGGCGGCCATGGCGCTGGATGGCTGGGAGCGCGGGGAGCGCAGCCGGTTGTTTCCCGCCGGGATCTGCGCCCGCGCCGCGACCATGGCGCTGGCGGTCGGGCTGGTGGTTTGCGCCGCGGGCAATTACGTGGCCGGCATGCCGCCCGCCGCCAGCCGCGCCGGCAACGCCGGCGCCTCGCTGCTGCTGGCCGCGGCCGTGCTGGCGTTGTGCGGCCTGATCGTGCGCCACGCGGCCGCCGGGCCCATGCCTCGCGTGCGCGTCTCGGCTCTGCTCTGCGCGCTGATTCTTTTCGACCTTATCGCCGTGGGCTCTCACAGCATGTTCAATGCGGGTTCGGGCGACGGCGATCCCCCCCATCCCGAGGTCGCTTGGCTCAAGGCCCGTCTTGGCCCCCAGCCGGTTTACCGGATCGACACCTCGGATGTCGGCTATGCCTGGCAGACCAAGCTGCCGCGGTGGCAGTTGCCTTCCGCCAACGGCATGAACGCGTTGCTGCTGAAGGACGTGGTGATGTACCGCAAGTTTTTCTCGCGGGTCGATGACCGCCAGTTCGTTCTGGAATCGCCGCAGTCACCGCTGCTGGACTTGGCGGGAATCCGGTATGTGGTGACCCCCCGCGCCTCGCTGCCGGGAATGGAACGGGTTCACGCGGGCGATCCGAACATTTTCGAGAACCGGCGGGCCTTCCCGCGGTATTTCCTGGTCGGAGCGGCAACGGGCGCCCGCGACGTCGAAGAAGCGGCGGCCAAGATTCATTATGGGGCCGTCGATTCCTCCAGGACCGTCGTGGTCCCGGATTCCGATGTTCACCTGTTCGGGGCTCTGGGCCAGCCCGCCGCGTCCGCGGAACTGGGAACGGTCGAGCTGCTGTCCTGGTCGCCTAACGAAATCAGGCTGCGCACGGTCGCCTCGCGCCCGGCGGCCCTGGTGATTACGGAGACGTACTGGCCGGATTGGAAGGCCAGCGTGGACGGCCAGCCCCAGCCGCTGGTGCGCGCCGACGGCCTGTTTCGCGCCGTCCCGGTTCCCGCCGGCAGCCACGAGGTTCGGATGAAGATCGTGCCCTCGCTCCTGTACGCGGGCGCCGCGCTCTCGCTGGGCGGGTTGCTGCTGGCGGGCTGGTGCCTGCTGGGCGCGGAGGCCGCGCACATGGGTGCGCTCCGGCAGCCCGCGGCGAAAGAAGGTGAGCTATGAGCCGGCTCGGATGGCTGCCGGCGCGGCTCCGCTCGGCCCTGGGGCCGGTCCTGTATTTTGCCGTCTCGACGGCCTTGTTCTTCCGCGGCGTGTTGTTCGCCCGCCATGAGTATCACATCCCTTACGATCTGTACGACTACCACTACCCGCTTTCGGAGCTGATCGCCTGGTCGCTGCGCCAGTTCGGTCGGTTGCCGTGGTGGAACCCGTTCAGCTATTGCGGCGAGCCGCTCAGCGGCAACATCACCACCGCGATTTTCTATCCCACCACGCTGTTCTCCATTCTGCTCGGCAACGCGCTCCACGGCCGGCTGCCTTATCGCTACATGGAGCTGCAGGTCATCGGGCACGTGTGGTTCGCCGGGCTGGGCATGTACGTGCTGCTGCGGCGGCTGGAATGCGGCCGGGCCGGAGCGCTGCTGGGCGCCACCGTGTTCCAGTTGGGCGGCTTCTTCACCACTCAAACCCAGCACCTGGGCGCGGTCTGCGGGGCTGCCTGGCTGCCCTGGCTGGCGCTGGCGGCCCGCTACCTGGCGCGCCGCCTGAATTTCGCCGGCGTCGCTGCCGTGGCCTCGGTGCTGGCGCTGATGGTCTTGGCCGGCTTCCCGGCAGTTTTTCTTCCCGCCTATGTCTTCGCGGGTATCTGGGTGCTCTGCTGGGCCTGGCCCGATGGGGGTCTGACTCGGTGGCTACTGAAACCAACCGTTCTATATCTAGCCGCCTGCCTGTTGAGCATCGGCTTGGCCGCCGCCGTCCTGCTGCCGGCCTTTGATGTGGCGCGGCTGTCGGTGGCCACCCTGCGGCCGCGCAGCCAGGCCATCGACGGCTTCCGCTGGGAAGCGCTGACGTCGTTGCTGCTTCCAAACCTGTTCAGCCAGCTTCGCGGGCCGTATTGGGGCACCATGAACCTCACCTTCATGTGCCTCTACCAGGGGTTGCCGGCCCTGCTGCTGGCGGCGGCCGCGATGGCGCTGCGCCCAGCGCGCCGCCTGGCCGTTTTCT
>JAPKYU010000135.1 GCA_026394175.1 Acidobacteriota bacterium
TCAACGTCTTCGGCGCTTCAGTGGGGGGACCGATCAGGAAGAACAAGGCCTTCTTCTTCCTGAACTACGAAGGGCGGCGCGACGCCAGCTCCAGCAGCGTCACCCGCACGGTCCCGACCGACACGCTGCGCCAGGGAATCGTCCAGTTCCGAGACAGCAAGAATGTGTTGAAGCAGATCGGTCCTGCCGAGATCAAGGCCCTCGACCCGCTCGGTATTGGGGTCAATCAGGCCGTGCTGAAGATCTTCCAGAACGACTACCCGCGTGGGAACGACAATTCGATCGGCGACGGCATGAACACCACCGGGTTCCGGTTCAATGCGCCAACGCCGTTGCACCAGAACACGTACATTGCCCGGCTCGATTACACCCTGGACAATGCCGGCAAGCATCAGCTTTTCTGGCGCGGCAACCTGCAGAACGACGGCTCGATCACTTCGCCGCAGTTTCCGGGCCAGCAGCCAAACTCGGTCGGCCTGGCCAACAACAAGGGCTTTGCCGCCGGCTATACGGCGCTGCTGCGTCCCAATCTGATCAGTACTTTGCGCTGGGGCTTAACGCGCCTCGGCACTGAGAGCACGGGCGTTCGGACGAGTTCCTTCACCTACTTCCGCGGGTTCTCTGACCCCTACGGCACGAGCACCGGATCGGTTCGAATTGTGCCGGTCCACAACGTCACCGAAGATCTCGCCTGGGTGCACGGCGCGCACGATATTCGCTTCGGGGGCTTGCTGCGTTTTGTCAACAACGGATTGTCGTCGTATGCCCGCGCGTACAACAGCGCGGTCACCAACGCGTCGTTCCTGGCCGGCAGCGGTGCCGACATCACGCCCGCCTCGCTTGACGTCAACAGGAATGACACCACCAGCTACACTTACGCGATGACCGCCCTGATGGGCCTCATTACCCAAGGCAATGGCAATTACAACTACGACATCAACGGCAACACCCTGTCCACCGGCACTCCGGTCGGGCGCCACTGGAAGAACGAAGAGTATGAGTTCTATGCCCAGGACACCTGGAAGATACGCCGCAGCTTGACCATCACCGCGGGTTTGCGCTACGCGCTGGAGCCGCCGGTGCATGAGGCCAACGGCATCCAGACCTCCTCCAATAAACCGTTTACCGATTGGCTGGACCAGCGCGGAGCGCTTGCCGATCAGGGCCGCTCCCAAGCGGAGGCCGGCGACCTCCAAGCCATACTCGCCAACAGCCCCGGGGGCAGGCCCTTGTATCCCTACCATAAGAACTGGTCGCCTCGCCTGGGGATTGCCTACACGCCGAACGGCGATAGCGGCCTTGCGAAGTTCCTGTTCGGCAATCACAAGACGGTGATTCGCGCCGGCGCCGGCCTGTACTACGACCTGATGGGGCAACCGCTCGCCGGGACGTTCAGCGGCAACATGTTTGGTCTGTCCTCCTCGGTCTCCAACCCGGGCAACGTGTTGACCGCGGTTACCGCCCCGCGCTTTACCGATTTCTGGAGCGTGCCGGCGTCCCTCGTCCCTCCCGCGCCGAAAGGCGGTTTCCCGGTGACCTTCCCCAAGGCGTTCCAGATCACGGGCGGGCTGGATGACAAGCTGGCCGCGCCCTATACCATGAACCTGAACTTCAGCATCGCCCGCGAGCTTCCCCGCGGCTTCCTGGTGCAAGGCTCCTATGTCGGCCGCCTCTCTCGCCGTTCCCTCATCCAGCGCGACATCGCCATGCCCACCAACCTGAAGGACCCCAAGTCCGGCCAGACTTATTTCGAGGCCATGACCCTGTTGGCGACGCTGATCGACTTCCAGGGCGTGACCGTGGCCAACCTGCCGAAGATCCCCTTCTTTGAAAACATGTGGGCCAGCGCCGCGGCCGGCGGATTCACCGCCACGCAGATCATCGCCAAGGACTACACCGGGAATAGTGCGCAAGGCGACTTTACCAACACCCTGGCGAACATGGACCAGTACTGCAATCGCAGCGGCACGACACTGAGATCGACCGGCACAGTGAGCTCGCTCGCCTGCTCCGTCCTGGGCCCCAACGCCATGTTCAACGCGCAGTTCTCGGCGCTTTCCGGCTGGAGTTCGATCGGCTCCGGCTCGTACCATGCCATGCAGTGGACGGCCAGCAAGCGGATGGGCGACTCGCAGTTTGACTTGAACTACACCTTCTCGAAGTCCATCGATCTCTCCTCCAACGCCGAACGCGCCGCCACCTTTACCGGTTTCGTGATCAACTCCTGGAACCCGGGCCAGTTGAGGGGCGTGTCGAATTACGACACCAGGCACAACTTCAACTCCTGGGGCATCTATCAGCTCCCCTTTGGCAAGGGAAAGAAGTTCGGCCGTGGGGTCAACCGCGCGATTGACGCCTTCATCGGCGGCTGGCAGATCACAGGCACCTTCCGTCTGTCTTCCGGCCTTCCCGTGAGTCCCAGCGACGGCTCCCGCTGGGCGACCAACTGGCAGCTCAGCAGCTACGCCACGCCAAACGGCAAGCCGATCCCGAAGACCACCAGCAACAAGAACGCGCCGGCGGTGGGCGGCACGGGCGGCCCGAATCTCTGGGACGATCCCACCGCCGCCGTTAATGCTTTCGCCGAAACGATGCCCGGCCAGACCGGAACCCGCAACACCATCCGCGGCCAGGGGTACTTCGACATCGACAGCGGCGTCGGCAAGAGCTTCACCATGCCATGGAGTGAGAACCACAGGCTGCAGTTCCGCTGGGAGAGCTTCAACCTGACGAACACCATCCGCTTCGATCCGCGCTCTGCCAACATGAGCCTCACGTCAAAGAGCAACTGGGGCAAGCTGTCCGGCCAGCTCGGACAACCCCGGCAGATGCAGTTCGCGCTGCGCTACATGTTCTGATCGGGAAAAACAGGCCACAGAGACACAGAGGCACGGAGAAGAACCTTCCTCCGTGACTCTGCGCCTGTGGCTGTTGTTTTTCAGGCCCTTCTTCCGAAAGCGCTTCGGCGGGCTGCGTTTGCGTCTGGTCTCGTTACACCTTTGGGCGAGTGGCCGTTTTTCGGTGCCAGGAACGACGGGAACCCATCCGCAGATTTCGCAGATTTAATCTGCGCCATCTGCGTAATCTGCGGATGGTCTTTTTCGCTAAAACTCGTAGCGCAGGCCAAACTGCATGACGCGCGGCTGCGTCAGCGTGCTGCTGTACTTGCCGAAGGTATTCGGGCTGCCGATGTTGATGGAGGGCGAGTCGAAGCGCACCGAATTGGTGACGTTGAACGATTCCCACCGGAACTGCAGGCTGTGCTTCTCGGAATAGGGCATGCGGAAGCGCTTGCCGACGCTGGTGTCGATGGTGAAGTAGCCGTCGACGCGGAGGCAGTTGCGGTTGCCGGTCTGGCCGGGGTAGGTAAAGTCGAAGGAGGCGAAGGCCGCCGCCGCATCCGCGAACATGTTGGGCCCGCTGGTCCCCGCCTTGGTCGGCGCCGGCGCGCTCTTGGTCGTTTCCATGCCCGGTACGGCCTTGATCGGAGTCGCCCATCCCTGCCACTGGTAGTTGGTCGGCCAGTTTTGCCCGTCGCGAACGCTGATCGGCAGGCCGGTAGTCTGGCGGTACAGGCCGCTGACCTGCCAGCCCCCCAGGATGGCATCCACGATGCCGCCGTGGTTCAGGAAGCGCTTGCCCCTGCCGGCCGGCACTTCCCACACCCAGTTGGCGTTCCATTGGTGGGTCATGTCGTAGTCGGAGACCGCCTTATTCTGCCCGGGGACCCACGGATTGATGATGAACCCATAGTTCGAGTTGGTGCCGTCGTTTTCGGCGCGCGAGCTGATGTCGATCGACCTGGACCACGTGTAGTTAAAGGTGAATTCCAGCCCCTTGGAAAAACGCTGCCGGAGGGTCCATTGCATGGCGTGATAGTTGCCGCCGGCTATCGAGCGCCAGGACGTGAATGAGGCAAATTGCTTGTCGTAGAACAGGAACGATCCCTGCTTGCTGCAGGTCGGTTTGCAGAAGCGATCGAGTTGTTCGGTGGCGCTGACCGTATCCGTCGGATACGTCAGGAACTGCGTGTACACAGTCTGCGTGGCGGTCTGCCCGGGGGCTGCGGTCCATACATTTTCCCAGAAGGGGATCTTCGGCACGTTTGCTATCGGCACCTTGGCCCTGGCCAGCGCCGCCAGTTGCGTGGCCGCCTGCCAGTAAGTGGTCCCCGAAGCCGGATCGGTCAGATTGGTCGGCGTGGCCACATCCACCTGCGCCGCCGAGCGGCGCGAGAGCCGGCCAACATAGGACCCCTGGATGAACAGGCCGTTCTTGAACTCACGGCCAATACTCAGGTTCATGTTCATGGTGTACGCCGGGCGGATCTGCGAGTCGATATTACTCTGCCCCGAGTATTGGAACGTGCTGGGCGCAACGATCGGGAAGGACATCTTGGGAGCGGGCGGCACCAGCGCCGCCGGCAGGTCGTAGAGGCCGGTGAAGCGAGGTCCGGTCTTCTCGTCGTAAACACTGGCCACGCTCATGGAGGTCGCCAGACCCTGCCCGCCGGAATCCGCGCGGAGAATCAGGCTGTTGCCGAGCTGGTCATAGTACATGCCCCAGCCGGCGCGGATCGAGGTCGCACCCGGTCCGCCGAACAGTTTCCCCAGCAGGCCGGTGGTCGATTGCGGCGACCAAGCCAGCGCCAGCCGGGGAGCGAAGTCTTTCTTGGGAAACTCGTAGAGGGGGCTGCCGCCGGGCGAGTTCGAGGGGATGTACTTTAACGGCGTCACCTGCGAGGCTGCCTTCCCCTGGTCGGCCAGGCCGCCGCGCTCATTGAACCATGCGCCCATGGACGGGCTCAGCGAAATCTGCAAGCCATCGCGCTCGTGAATGGGCGGCGGCAGTTCCCAGCGCAGGCCATAGGAAATCGTTAACGCCCGGTTGAAGCGCCAGGTGTCTTGCAGATACATACTGTACTCGCGCATCACGAAATTGCGGGCGACCGGCGCGCCTACTGCCTGCACGTTGCCGTTCAGATCGTAGTTGTAGTAGGCCGTGCCCGTGGAGATAACGCCAAGCAGGTTGATCACATCCTGGCGATAATTGGCCTGGTCGCTCCTGCCCAGATCGGCGGGATCTTCCAACGCGCCGGATCCGACCAGCCGCGAGGAGCGCACCTGCCCCCAATTGAAGGAGCGGCTGTAGTCGTTTCGCGAGTTGCTCACCAGCCGCATCAGGCTGCCGAACTGCACGTTGTGCGCGCGCTTGTTCCAGGTGAAATCGGCGGTCTGTGTGTGCACCGGCAGGATCCGCACGGCCGCCGTGGTGAAGGCGTAACGGTCGTCCATGTTCAGGAAGCCGACGTAGGAACTCGTCTGCGTGCCACTCGATTCCACGCCCTGGCGGGTAAAGCCATAACGGAAATTCGCGGTCAGCCGCGGGTTGATCAGCAGGTTGTAGCCGGCGGCCAGGCCCTTGCTGTTGTTCAGATTGACGCTGCTGGGCGGCTGGTCGGGGAACTGTGGCATCGAAACACTGTGATCGTTTTGCAGGTTGGCACGCACGAACAGGTTGTGCCGCCCCGAATCGGTGGGGTTGTAATCCCAGCGCGTTACATACGTGTTCCAGCGCAGCGGAAGCGGCGCGATAAAGCGGTAGCCCTGCATATTGAGACTGCCGGTCGTAGTCGTATTGGGAAGCGGGTAGCTCTGGAAAACCTTCATGACCGCCGGATTGGGGCCGATATGCAGTGGGTCGAGCGCCGTCACCTGGGCTGGCGTTAGTGTGCCGACCGTGCCGTCAGTCTTGACGTAATGCATGATGCCCTGGCGGAAATCGGCGTTGGGAACCATCCGCTGCGACGTGCCTTCCTTGGCGTCGCGCCGCCCCTCGAAGTTGAAGAAGTAGAACAGCCGGTTCTTCTTCACCGGCCCGCCGACGGCGGCGCCGAACGTGTTGCGGATCAGCTTGGGCTTCGGCAGCCCCGCCAGGTTGTTGAAAAATGAATTGGCGGTTGTGACCGTGTTGCGGGTGAATTCGTAAGCCGAACCGTGGATGCCGTTGCCGCCGGACTTGGTCACCAGCGCGATTTGCGCACCGGAGCCGTGGCCTTGCTCGGCGTTCGCGTTGGTCGTGGTCACGCGAAACTCCTGCACCGAATCGAGCGTGACGCGCAGCACGCTGGTAAACGCGGACCGGTCCTGCTGGTCGTTCACGTCAACGCCGTCGAGCGTCACGTTGGCCTGGTCGGCCTTGCCGCCGTTGACCGAGCCGCTTCTCGATGTGCCGTTGTTCTCGCCGAGGAACGTCACGCCGGGCTGCAGCGCCAGCAGGCCGACCACGTTGCGCGCCTCCAGCGGGAGCTGCAGGATGGGCCGCGTGCCATAGGCGTTGCCGATGGTGGCGTCGGTGGTGTTCACCTGCGCGCCCTCGGCCGTCACCTGCACCGCCTCCGCTACCGCCCCCACCTTCAGCGAAATGTTGATCGTGGTCGGCGTGCTTACCAGCAGGCGCACGTCATTCATCGTGACTTCCGAGAAGCCTTGCGCTTTGGCGCGGATCCGGTAGTTGCCCGGAGGCATTTGCGGGAAGATGTAGCGGCCGGCCTCGTCGGAGGTCGTCTGGCGGGCTGCCTGGGTGGCGACGTTCTCCAGCGTGATTTGCGCGCCGGGAACCACGGCGCCCGATGGGTCGCTGACGATGCCGTTCAGTGACGTAAGCGATTGCGCCGTCAGCAGGCCGGCGGCCAACAGCACAACACCAATGAGAGTCAACCGTCTGTTCATAAAGGGAAACCTCGCCTTCGAATTGCCGCACAATACCACCCCCGGGCGCGCTCTGCAATACCAATCTGAGGGCTGAACCGCAGAGACGTAGAGAGCGCAGAGAGAAACTCTCCGCGTAATTCCCGCGGCCACCATGCCGGACTGCGGTGAGTGCCCCAGGCTATGCGCGGGCGGTAGCGGCGCGGGCGCGCAACCGCTCGTTGACGTGCACCACCTTGGCCGGCGGGAAGCCGTTGAACCAGGTGGCCGAGGCGCTGCTGTAGGCGCCGATGTTTTCCGAATACACCAAATCGTCGATGGCCAGATCGGGCAGCTCTTCGGCCTGCGAGATGGCGTCCAGCCCGTCGCAGGTCTGCCCGAAGACGGCACAGATCTCCGTCTTGCCCCGCTTGAAGGCCTTCACGCGATACTGGCAGTGGTCGAAGATGATGCCCGAGTAAGTGTTGTAGATGCTGTCGTCGACGTAATAACAGGTCTTGCCGTCGCGAATGGCCTTGCCGATGATGCGGGCCACGCACACGGCCGCCGTGGCCACCAGGAACCGGCCGGGCTCGGCGAGAATCTGCATGTCGGCGGGAAACAGGCGGTCGATTTCGGCGTTGATTCTCTCCGCCAGCAGGCTGAAGGGCTTCACGTGGCGGTTGTAGGGCGCCGGGAAGCCGCCGCCGATGTCCAGGATCTTGATTTCGTGGCCGCGCCCGCGGGCTTCCTGGATGACGGCCGCGGCCATGCTCACGGCCTGCACGAAGTTCAGGAAGTTCGTGCACTGGCTGCCGACGTGGAAGCTCAGCCCTTCCACCACCAGGCCAACCCGGAACGCTTCCTCAAGCAGGTCCACCGCTTCGCCCGGGTCACACCCGAATTTCGACGACAGCTCGACCATCGAGCCGGTATTCGGCACGCGCAACCGCAGCATCAGGCCGGCATGGGGAGCGTGCTGCCGGATCTTGCGCAACTCCTCGAGGTTGTCGTAGGTGACCAGGGGCTTGTACTGGTCCAGCGCCCGCAGCGTCTCCGTGGGCTTGATGGGGTTGGCGTAGACGATCTTGTCCCAGATGAAGTCCTGCTGCTCCTTGGCCGGCAGGTGCTTGATGTTCTCGTACACCAGCATGAACTCGGGCAGCGAAGCGACGTCGAAGCTGGCGCCGGCCTGGTAAAGAGCGCGGATGATTTCCGGGGCGGGGTTGGCTTTCACGGCGTAGTAGGCCTGGACCTTCGGCAAGTGCTTGCGGAAGTCGGCGTAGTTGGCCCGGATGACGTCGTGGTCGATCACCACCACCGGCGTGCCGTGCTCCTGTGCGACGGCCTGCAGTTGCCTGCTGTTCATTGCCCGCCTCCCTGTCAGCTCTCAGCTCTCAGCTATCAGCTCTCAGCCAAAAGCTGAGAGCTGATGGCTTCTGCATGCATCTCAATCGAAGACCGGCGCCGACCCGTCGAGCATCTTCACCTTGTTGTGCAGGAAGTACTCCTTGGTCAGCGCTCTCATCATCGCCGCGCGCCGGTCGTAAAGGCGTTTCAGCTTGCGCGGCTTGTGCCTGGCCAGCGCGTAGTGCGTCAGGATGGGCATGGCGATGGTGGTGTCGGTGTAGCAGACCAGGGCATCGGGCAGCCGGTCCGGGTCCACCTTGCCCCAGCTCACTGCTTCGCTGGGCGTGGCCCCGCTCAGGCCGCCGGTGTCGGGGCGCGCGTCGGTGACCTGGAGGAAGTAATCCTGCCCGAATTCCTTGATGCGCAGCACTTCCTGGATCTGGGGCTCGGTCTGCAGCATGAAGTTCTTGGGGCTGCCGCCGCCCCACAGCACCACGGCGCTCTTGCCGCCGGCGCGCTTGGCCGCCAGCACGAAGGCCGTGGTCTCGTTCACGTCCCTCGAGGGATTGATGCGCAGCCTGTTGCCGCGCAGCTCGACGCCGGCCACGTTCATGCCGATGGTGGAGTCGCCCGGCGACGAGGTGTAGCAGGGCACCCCGGCCCGGTAGGCGGCGGCCAGCACCGAGACGTCCTTCATCCCCGCTTTCCGCTCCCATTCCGCCGCATACCTGCCCAGCAGATAGTGGAACTCGCCGGTGCCCATCTCCCTCTGGAACTCGGGCCGGACCAGGATGCTGCGCAGGATTTCGTCGGTGGCCATCAGGCAATCGCTGTAGCCGATCAGCACGTCATAGATGCGCACGATGTCGTTGTCGCGCAGCTCGACGTCGTCCATCTTGAAGCTGCCGGCGCGTACCGGGTAGTTCAGCGCGAAATGCAGGTCGTGGTATAGGTTGGCGCCCGTAGAGACGATCCAATCGACGAAGCCGGCCTTGATCAGCGGGACGATCGCGGAGCAGCCCAGCCCGGCCGGCGTCAGGGCGCCCGACAGGCTCATGCCCACCGTCACGTCCGGCTCCAGCATCTTCCGGACGAACAACTGGCAGCCCTCCTTCAACCGCGCCCCGTTATAGGCCAGGAAGGTCTCGTCCACCAGGTCGGCCAGCTTTTCCCTGCCGGTCAGGTTCTTGGGCAGGATGCGCTTGCCGGAAAGGTACTTGTCCCGATTCGGGCATTTCTTTTTCTTCAGCCAGTCCGGCATTTCAGAAAGGTCTTCCCGATAACGGCGGCGCGTTGTGTCTGTCTTGGGCATGGCAACGGACGATTGTAACGGGTTTCTCCCCGTCAAGTCACCAAGACGCCAAGCCTGGCGCCATGGCGGCGCAAAAGCGTTGACCCGCGTTTCCCTTTTCTGCTACGGTCGCATTTCGCACCTATACTGTGGGTAAAGGCATGCGCTCCCCAGAATTCTCCACGAGGAGGCCCCCGGGCGAATAGATGTTCGTCGCTAAGAAGATCTTCCTGACCAAAGGCGTGGGCAAGCACCGGGAACGGCTGACCAGCTTTGAGCTGGCCTTGCGCAACGCGGGTATTCAGGCCTGCAACCTGGTGCGGGTCTCCAGCATTTTCCCTCCCCGCTGCAAGCTGATCTCCCGGACCACCGGCTTGCGGATGTTGCAGCCCGGGCAGGTGGTGTTTGCGGTGGTGGCGGAGAACGCCACCCGCGAGCCGCACCGTCTGATCGCCGCCAGCATCGGCCTGGCGCTGCCGAGCGACCGCAACATGTACGGCTACCTCTCCGAACACCATTCCTTCGGCGAAACCGAAGAAGTGGCCGGCGAGTACGCCGAGGAACTGGCCGCCGAAATGCTCGCCACCACGCTGGACGTCGAGTTCGATCCCGACCGCAGTTGGGACGAGAAGAAGGAAATCTACCGCATCTCGAACAAGATCGTGCGGACCATGAACATCACCCAGTCCGCCGTCGGCGACAAGCGCGGCCTGTGGTCCACGGTGATCGCCTGCGCCATCATGGTCGGCGAGGAGTGAGACCTGAGACCTGAGACCGTAGACCAAGTCCCAGGTCGCAAGTCTCAGGTCTGAAGTCTGTGGGAGGCTTGCGGCATGGCTGAACGGACAGTGAAATGTGCGAAGCTGGGCCAGGAACTGCCCGGCCTGGACGAGCCGCCCTGGAGCGGTGACCTGGGCCAGCGCATCTACGAAAAGGTGTCGCGCCAGGCCTGGCAAATGTGGCTGGACCGCCTGCGGATGATCATCAACGAATATCGCATCTTCCCCGCCGACCCGCGGGCCCAGAAGTTCATCGAAGAGCAGATGGAGCAGTTTTTCTTCGGTGAGCAGGCCGCGCCGCCGCCCGGCTACGTCCCTCCAGAATAGGGTGCAGGTGCCAGGTGCTCAAGCGGGAGCACCTGGCACCTGAGGTACCTGCAAAATCCGATTCACGCCACCCGAGCCGCGAGCGTCAGCGAGCGGGCGCCCCGCGAGGTCAACGCGGCGCTGCGCCAGCACCCGCTCGCTGACGCTCGCGGCTCTGTTGCGGCGTCTTGTGGCCGAATTTTGCTAGTACCTCACCTGATACCTGAACACCTGTTTTTTTGCTTGCCAAGAGGGCAGGGCGGGGACTATACTTTGCGTTGCAAAGCGTGAAACCTTATGCCGGTGGAACTACACGAGGCGCTGCAGCAGATCAATGAAATCCGTGGCCAATTGGCCACCACGGAAACCTTCCGAGGCTACCGGGCGGTCTCGGCGGCGGCCACCGGGCTGCTGGCGGTGCTCAC
>JAPKYU010000280.1 GCA_026394175.1 Acidobacteriota bacterium
TGGAAGCGGAAGGCGTTTTGGCGGTCGAGCCCGAACCAGGCCAGCGGCAGGCGCAGCTCCAGCACGCGGCGGAAAGCGCCGGCGGGACTCATCTCAGGGGGTGGGGGAGGGTGGGAGGCGGCCGGCGGCGCCCCGTCATCAATGTGAACCTCGGGCGCCTCCGACGAGCTGTTGACGACCCGGGCGATCAGCCGGCCACCGGCCTCGCCGGCCGTGACATTCACCCGCACTTCCAGCGACTCCACGGCCTTCAGGCCCTCCGGCGAAAGGTCCAGGCGCAGGTAGAAATTCCGCGGGTCCGTCCCATAGTGCAGTTCCTGGACGTAGAAGCGCCTGCCGTGCATGGCGGAGCCGCGTTGGTCCAGACTGTAGACTCCGGCGCCCATCCATTCGAAGTAGCTGGACACCAGGCCGTCAATGCGCGGGCTGATGTAGTTGCGGGGCGGAGCCGAGAAGGCGCGCCACTCGTGCCGGGCGATGGGCACGGCGAGGGAATCGGGCGCGCCGGCGCCCAAAGCCCGATACACGTTGGCCAGGTGGGTGCGGTACAACTCGTCGAAGTGCCGGTCGTTGATGGTGTGGTGCTCGGGGCCGAACCACCAGTTCCAGTCGCTGCCCTCGGCGATCAATAGCTCCTCGCGGGCCAGCTCGAGTTGCTCGCGGGACATCCGCCCCGGCGCGGCCTCCGCCGCAGCGAAGAAGGCGCGGGCGTCGTTCAACAGGTTCCAGGCGCGGTTGTCTTCGCCCGCGCCGATCCAGATATCGAAATTGGCGTTGATCCAGGAGCCGGGCACCACATGGGCGAGGCGGCCGCGCGGCTCCAGCTCCAGGGCTTCGCTGAAGGTGGCCGGGCGCAGCTCGGGATCGCTGCTCAGCCCGGCATAGAGGCAGGCCAGGAAGGCGCGCCCGTTCTTGCTGTAACACTCCCCGGCATTCTCGCCGTCGAGGATTACGGAAACGACCGGGTCGCGGCCGCCGGCGCATGCGGCGCGGCCGCACCGCCGCAGCCGCTCCAGCAGGTCGCGGGCGGCTTGCTCCGGGTCCATGTTGCTGTAAACGAACCCAATCAGGTCCGACAGGCAGTGGTCGCGGAAGAACAGGCGGATCCCCGCCTGGCCGCCCGCCGCCCCGGCGGGCGCGAATTCGTAGCTGCCGTAGAGGGCCGCCGCGTTGGCCGGCACGCCCTGGGCGTCGCGCGGGAACCCGCAAGCCAGCGAGCGGGCCAGTACGCCTTCTCCGCTGGCGGCCCAGCGGAACCCCAGGTCGGCGGCCATGGCCAGCACCTGGTCGGAAACCGAGCCTTCCGACGGCCACAGGCCCGCTGGCGGCCGCCCAAAAACCTCGGTGTGCTTGGCGATGGCGCGTTCCAGTTGCAGGCGGGCGTCCTGCGGGTAGCGGAACCGCCTGGGCAGCGGCATGCCCGGGCGACTCTCCTCGGCCACGTTGGTGTCGCAGACCAGCGGCAAGATGGGGTGGTAGTAGGGCGTGGTGCTCAGCTCCACCTGCCCGCGGTCCTGCGCCTCGCGGTAGGCGCCCACCACGCGGCCCAGCAGCTCGCGCTGTTTCCGCGCCACCACCTGCTGGTCCGCCACCCCGTAGCCTTCGCCTTTCTCAACCAGCGCCCGGATTTCCGCATCGCCGGCCAAGTAAATCTCGTCGAACCATGCCAGTTGCGACAGCGCCTGCAGGTCGGCGAAATCGGAGGTGGTGAACAGGGACAGGGCGCGCTCGGGCACGGAGTCGGCCGTGCGGAAGAGCGCGAACAGCCGTTCATAGCGCGGATAGCGCGCGATCAGGTGGCGGGGGTCGGCCTGAAACAGGTTGGCCAGCGCCATCAGCCGCTCTTCCCGGCTGAGTTGGTCGGCGGGTTTCTGCGCCAGCTCCAGCAGCGGGTCGCGCGCCCCGCCCGTGGCGTAGTCCTCGATCTGGGCGATCAGCGAGGGCACCAGGTTGAAGGTCAGGCGCAAGGCCGGAAACTCGCGCGTCATCTCCACCATGCCGAAGTAGTCCTTCAGCGCGTGCAGCCGCGTCCACGGCATCCGGTACTGGCGCGACAGCAGGTCCTTGTAGAACGGCTGGTGCATGTGCCACAGCAGGCAGACGCGAATCATGCGGCAACAACCTCGGCCATGGGGGCGCGGCACTGGGCGCGATTTTGTTTGTATAATCTAGGGGCGGCAGCCAACGGGATCATGCCAGGTTCCAGCTTTCAGGTCCAGGTTCCAGCAACCTGGAACCCGGAACCTGGAACCATAGCTGAAGCTTGACGGACTCACAAGCTGAAAGCTGACAACTGAAAGCTAACAACCGGGAGGTTCGAATGGCAACTGTTCCGCAACAGAGCCAATTGCGGTTCCAGAACTACATCGGCGGCGAATGGCGCGGCGCCTCGAGCGGCGAGACGTTCGCTACGCACAACCCGGCGCGCTTCGACGAAGCCGTGGCCGAGTACCCGAAAGGATCGCGCGAGGATGCGCGCCGGGCCTTCGAGGCGGCCGCGCAGGCGCAGGACGGCTGGCGGCGCGTCCCCGCCCCACGCCGCGGCGAGTTCCTGTACCGCGCCGCCGAGTGGCTGGCACAGCACGCCGACCAGGTCGCGGCCGAGATGACACGTGAAGAGGGCAAGACTTTCAAGGAGGCCAAGGGCGAGACCCAGCGCGCCGTCAACGTCTTTCGCTATTTCGCCGGCGAGGGCGCGCGCCTGGCCGGCGAGACGGTGCCCTCGGAGCGCGAGCAGGTGTTCTG
>JAPKYU010000168.1 GCA_026394175.1 Acidobacteriota bacterium
GCCTACTGCTTACTGCTTACTGCTTACTGCCTACTGCCTTCGAGCGCTCTCGCCGGATTCTCCACGATCAGTTGCCGCACGGCTTTTTCGCCCAGGAGCCTGCGGATCTCAGGCAAGAACTTGGTGAACACCAGGTCATAGGGCAGGGAATTGCCGCCGCCCGGTTCGCCGACGTGATACCAGCCGGCATCGGCCGAGACCAGCACCCGGCCGAGCAGGCCGCGAGCCGCCATGTCTTCGACCTGGCCGACGCGACGCTCCCAGTTGTTCTCGCGCATTCCGTCAATCTCCACCCAAGCCCCCAGTTCGGCGGCGCGATGGCGCAGAGTGCTGTCCGGTTCATTTTGGGCGTGCACCCAGATGAAAGCCTCTCCGGACACGGCTTCGCTTCTGAGGATTTCCAGTTGCTCGAGCGCGGCCCGGCCGGTTGGGGTGTGCGAAGCAATGATCAAGCCGGTCGCCTTGTGGGTGAGCGCCGCGGCGCGGATTAGGCGGGCGTCGAGCGGCGAAAGCGGGGTGTTTCCTACGGCCGTCTTGATGAAGCCCGGGCGAATACCGCTGCCGTCGATGCCCTTCTCGTATTCGGCGATCCAACGGGCGGCGAGTTTCTCAGGCGCCAGCCCGCGGGCCTCCTGCGGCACGAACTTGGCATCCTGCCCACCGCCGTAATAGCCCGTGTTCGTGACCATGCGCAATCCGCTCGCTTGTGCCAGCCGCGCCAGCAGGCGGACATCGCGTCCCAGGTACGCCGGCGTGCAATCGACGAACGTGCGGCAGCCGAGCTTTTTCACCTGCTCCAGGCGCGGCAACGCCAGGCGGATTACCTCTTCCGGGTCGTAGCGCCCCGGCCGGATTTGGTCCGCGCCGGCGAAATCCACGAGGATGTGTTCGTGGATGAGCGTCATCCCCAATTCGCTGGGCAGCACCGGCCCGGTGACCGTGTGGACTTTTCGCGCCGCGAGCGCACGGCCATCTGAGGTCAGGGCCGCCAGTGATGAAATCGATCCCGCCAGAAACTCACGTCGATTCATGTGCCCTCTGCCTTCCGCCTTCTGCCTACTGCCTTCTGCTTTCTGCCTACTGCCTGAGGCCGGTATGGAGCTTGGTGGCGAAGATGATCTGCCCGGTATGGCCCGAGAAATGCTCGACGACAATGTAGATCCCCTCGAGCACGGTAACCTCGCGGCCCTGCACGATCAGTTTCTCCCCAAGCCGGGTCAAGGGAAGGTTCTCCAAAACCGCCAGCGCTTCGCCCAGGGTCCTGGTCAGGGCAGCGGCAAGTTCAGGCCGGCTGGCGGCGGCGCGAGCCGCAAACTCCGCGTCGCGCTGCCGAACATCAGGCGCGCCGCCGATTCCCGAGATGATCCACTGGCGGACATTGCCGCAAAGGTGCAGCACCAGATTCCCGACTGCGTTCTGGTTTTGGTTCGACCGCGCCCATACCTGCTCTTTCGTGAGGCGCGCGAGGCAGTCCTCGATCCGCGAGGCAAGCAGCTTTAGCCGGTCGATCGAGAATCGGACGAATGTGCGCTCCACCGTCGGTTCCATGACGCCAGTATAGCCGCAGGCCAGCCGCAAGTGGCGGCTCGTGAGATGTGCGCCTCCATCGAGAGACGGCCCGCGGTGGTTACAGGCCTGCGGCCCGATGCCATTGAGTTTTGCCAAGACAAGCGCCGTAGGCGCGATTGATGGTAGCCCAGCCTTTCAAGTTTCAGACATAGGATGTTGGAGTCCCGTAGGGACGGCTGGAGCCCTGGAGTGGCAAGGCCCTCAGTCGTCCCTACGGGACTTTAACCCGCTCCTGATCATGACCCAGCGTTGAAACGCTGGGCTACCCTCGGTCGCCGCTACGCGGCTGAAATGGAAGACTCGGTGACATTGGGTCCCCGGCCTGCCGGGGCGAAGCACGCCCGACTGCGCCGGGCGACCCGGGGCCGGCGAGACCCACGGCAAGCCGGGGCAGGCGCCTGCGCTACACGGCGCGATGAACGACTGCGTTGACTTCGCCGCACGGCGCGGTAGACTGAAAAGAGCGCGCCCGTAGCTCAGTTGGATAGAGCGGCTGGCTTCGAACCAGTAGGTCGGGGGTTCGAGTCCCTCCGGGCGCGCCAGCCCCTCTTGGACACCGGCCTTCCATGCTTGGCCTGGTGGTTCGGGTGTTCCGCATCCGGTATACTTTTATTTGCGGTCACGGGCATCTTGAATGCGGCGGACGATCGATTCCATCCGGCTGCTGTTTCCCTCCGTCACGCGGGAGAAGCTGCTGGCCTATGTCCTGGCGCTTATCGTTATCGCCCTGGCCAAGGGATTTTTCCAGTTCTGGATGCGGTGGATCCTGATCGGTATCTCGCGCGACATCGAGTACGACCTGCGCAACGACCTGTTCCACCACCTGGAAACCCTGTCGCAGAGCTACTATCAGCGCACCCGCACCGGCGACATCATGGC
>JAPKYU010000162.1 GCA_026394175.1 Acidobacteriota bacterium
CGTAACCGCGCTGGGGCACTATCTCCAGATCAGCGGCGGCAAGCGGATCCGGCCCGCGCTGGTGCTGCTCTCCTCCCGGCTGTGCGGTTACACCGGGCCTTCGGCGGTCCAGTTGGGCGCGGTGGTGGAGATCATCCACACGGCCACGCTGGTTCACGACGACGTGATCGACGGCGCCGACTTGCGCCGCGGCCGCCCCTCGACCAATTCCTGCTGGGGCAACCACATGAGCGTACTGGCGGGCGATTGGCTGTACATGCAGTCGTTTCAGATGGCCCTGCGCGAGCGCAACTTCGAGATCCTCGAACTGCTCATCCACCTCACCCAGATGATGGTGGAGGGCGAGCTGCTGCAACTGGAGAAGCTTGGCCGCATCGATATAACCGAGGAGGAGTACCTGGATTTGATCGATCGCAAGACCGCCGG
This sequence comes from Acidobacteriota bacterium, assembly GCA_026394175.1. GTDB lineage: Bacteria > Acidobacteriota > Terriglobia > JAJPHL01 > JAPKYU01 > JAPKYU01. Next base: position 427 of record JAPKYU010000162.1, read on the forward strand.
CCTGTTTGCGGCTTCCATGCGGCTGGGGGCCTCGCTGGCCGGCAAACACGACGCGGCGCGGGACCTGGATGAATACGGCCGCAACCTGGGCATGGCCTTTCAACTGGTGGACGACTTGCTGGACTTCACCTCCAGTGAAGATACGCTGGGCAAGCCGGTGGCCAGCGACCTGCGTGAAGGCAAGGTGACGCTGCCGCTGATCTTCGCGCTGCGCCAATGCACCTCCGAGGAGCGCCGCATGGTGGCCGCCGTGCTGCGGGAACGGGCCTTCGACAGTGTCGGCATCGGCCAGATTGTCACCATTCTGAATCGCTACGATACTCCGGCGACCGTGCTGGAGCGGGCCGCCGATTACGGCCGCAAGGCTTTGCAGCGCCTGGAGCGATTTCCGGACTCCCCCCATAAGCGCGCGCTGGAAGCCCTGCCCGAGTTCGTGCTGCATCGGGAAAATTAACTCCAGGTGTCAGGTTTCAGGTTTCAGGTGTCAGGAGAACGGCGGCATGCTGCTTCCCTGACACCTGACACCTGGTACCTGACACCTCTTAGGATATGGGGTGGCGTCGAAAAGTGTAGAGATCGAGATCAAACTCGCGGTCCGGGACGCCGGCGCGGTGCGGCGCGGGCTGCGCCGCTCGGGCTTCCGTCCGGCGGGGCGGGAGCACGAGCGCGACACCGTGCTGGATACGCCCGGCCTAGCGCTGCGCCACGCCGGCTCGCTGCTGCGGTTGCGCCGCCATGGCTGGCGCTGGACACTTACCTACAAGGGGCCTGCCGCCACCGATACGCGTTACAAGACCCGCCCGGAATTTGAGACCCTGGTGGCCGACGGCAACCGTCTGCTGGAAATCTTCGCCAACCTCGGCTATCGGCCGATGTTTATGTACGAGAAACGGCGCGCCAATTACCGGCCGGCCAGGGGCCGGGGCGTCGCCAGCCTGGATGTCACGCCCATCGGCACCTACCTGGAGTTGGAAGGCCCGCGCTCCTGGATCGACCGCACGGCGCGGGCCCTGGGGTTCCATCCCCAGGATTACATTACGGAGTCTTACGGCGCGCTCTATTTCGAGTATTGCCGGGAACGCGGCATTAAACCGGCGAACATGGTATTCAAAGCAAGCGAAGGATAATGCGCAGTGTGGAATGTGGAGTTTGCAGTGAAAGCTGCTCCGCATTCCGCACTCCGCATTCCGAACTCGAGAGATGATCTACCTGACCGAATTGCTGCGCTTGCCGGTGCTGGACAGCGCCGGGCGGCCCTTGGGGCGGCTGTCGGAGGTGGCCGTGGTGCCGGCCGAAGACCCCAAGCGCGTCGCCCAGTTCGTGCTGCGCTCCCGGGGGCGGCGCCTGGCCATCGGCCACGAAGCGGTCCAGGAGGTCTCGCTTAACGCCTTCCGTCTCTCGGTTCCATCCGAGCAACTCCGGGAGTTCGACCCCCGGGACGATCAGTTGCTGGTGACCAAGGACGTGCTCGACCAGCAGATCATCGACATCAACGGCCGCAAGGTGGTGCGCGTCAACGACGTCGGGTTCCTCGAACAGCGTACCGACGGCACTTGCGAGGTGCGGCTGGCCGAAGTGGATGTGGGCCTCAGCGGCGCTTTCCGCCGACTGTTCCAGGGCCTGCTGCCGCTCGCCGCCATTCGCAGCCTGGAGAAGCACCTGGCGCACCGCGTCATCCCCTGGGAATTCGTCGATCTGATTGAGACCGACCCCAAGCGCCGGGTCAAGCTGAAGATCTCCCACGACAAGCTGGCGCGCCTGCACCCCGCCGACCTGGCCGACATCGTCGAAGAGCTGGCGCCGGCCGAGCGCGAAGCCATCTTCGAGTCCCTGGACGAGACCAAGGCCGCCGAGGCCCTGTCCGAGGTCGAGCCCAAGGTGCAGCGCTCCATCATCCAGTCGCTGGACGCGGAGAAGGCCGCCGACATCCTGGAAGAAATGGCGCCGGACGAGGCCGCCGACCTGCTCGGCGACCTGCCGGGCCGCACCTCGAAAGGATTCCTGGAGGACATGCAGCCGGCCGAGGCCGAGGAACTGGGCGAGCTGCTGGAGTTCCCGGAAGATACCGCCGGCGGCATGATGACCACCGACTTCATCGCCGTCCCCGAGACCGGCTCGGTGGATTCGGCCATTGCCGTGCTGCGCGCCAACCGGGAAACCGCCCATACGGCGAACGCGGTTTTCCTGGTCGATGCCCAGGACCGGCTCACCGGCTCCGTGCCGCTGGCCGAGCTGTTCCTGGCCTCCCCTTCGACCCTGCTGGCGCAACTGAAGCCGGACCTGCTGCTGTTCGCGCATCTCGACAGCAGCGAGGACGACGTCATCACCCTGTTCGACAAATACAACGTGCTGACGCTCCCGGTGATCGATGAAGAATATGTCCTGGCGGGCGTCATCACCGCCGACGACATTATCAGCCTGCTGAAATCGAAACTGTGAGAAAGAGGCTGGAGGCTGGAGACCGGAGACTGGAGTAGAAAACCTTGCAAGAGCGCAGAGCCTACAGCCTACAGCCTACCGCCTCCAGCCTTCTTTCCTACAGCCTACAGCCTACGGCCTCCAGCCTGAAGCGCTGGCTCCGCGACTGGAAGCTCCGCCTGCTGATTTTCTTCTCCATCCTGGGGCCGGGCTTCATCACCGCCAACGTGGATAACGATGCCGGCGGCATTTACACCTATTCGCTGTCCGGCGCCAAATTCGGCTACCTGCTGCTGTGGATCTTTGTCCCCATGACCATCGCCCTGGTGGTGGTCCAGGAGATGTGCTCGCGGATGGGGGCGGTCACCGGCAAGGGCCTGTCGGACCTGATCCGCGAGGAATTCGGGTTCCGCATCACGTTCCTGATGATGGCCGCGCTGGTGCTGGCCAATTTCACCAACGTCATGGCCGAGTTTGCCGGCGTGGCCTCCAGCCTCCAGATCTTTGGAGTCAGCCCCTATATCTCGGTGCCGGCCAGCGCTTTCCTGGTCTGGGTGCTGGTGGTGCGCGGCGACTATAAGAGCGTGGAGAAAGTCTTTCTGGTGGCCTCCGGTTTCTACATCGCCTACATCGTTTCCGGCGCCCTGGCCAAGCCGAATTGGGAACTGGCGGCCATCAGCGTCGCGCGGCCGCGGATGCCGCTGACCGCGGAAGCGCTGATGATGGTGGTGGGCCTGATCGGCACCACCATCGCCCCCTGGATGCAGTTTTACCTGCAGGCCGCGGTGGTGGAGAAGGGCGTGCAGGCCGAGCAGTACGCCGCCTCCCGCGTCGAGGTGGTGATCGGCTGCATCTTCATGAGCGTCGTGGCCTTCTTCATTGTGGTGGCCTGCGCCGCCACCCTGCACGTCGGCGGGCAGCACGAGATCAAGGACGCCGGCCACGCCGCCGTGGCCCTCCGCCCCCTGGCCGGCCGCTACGCCTCCCTGCTCTTCACCTTCGGCCTGTTCAACGCCTCTTTGTTCGCCGCTTCGATTCT
>JAPKYU010000440.1 GCA_026394175.1 Acidobacteriota bacterium
GATGCCCGGGCCGGGGTGCAGAGCGGGCACACGGCCTGCGCCTGGCGGAAGGTGACGCCCTCGCGCCCCAGGCGCTCGTAGGTGGGCATGGCCGGCCGCGCCCCCGGCAGGGAGACGTGGTGCTGGATGCGGGCGCTCACCTGGGAACGTTTTCCCGGCTGGCGCTGGAGCGCGGCGCACGGCTGGTGATCGCCTTTGAGCCCGAGCCTACCAACTGCGCCTGCTTCAAGCGCACGTTCCGCAAAGAAATCGCGGAAGGCCGGGTCATCCTCATCGAAGCCGCCCTGTGGGATACTCCCGGAACACTGGAGTTCGCTCCGCCCCAGCCTATCAACAGCGGCACCGGGTCGGCCGCTCATGGCGGCGGCAGCCTGAAAGTGCCGGCAACCACCGTGGACGCTGAAATCGCGCGCCTGGGCACGCGACTGGACTTCATCAAGATGGACACGGAGGGCGCCGAGCCACACATTATCCGCGGCGCCCGCGCGACCATCACGCGCTTCCGGCCGCGCATGGCGATTTCCACCGAGCACACGCTGGAGGACTGGGTGCTCATCCCCACCACCGTGCTTTCCGTGAAGCGGGATTACCACCTGAAGCCGGGAAGAAGCACGATGTTCTTTTATTAAAGGCCGGAACAGAGCCGCGAGCGTCCGCGAGCGGGTGCTCCCGCAGGACACCCGAGCCCATGCGCTGCGCCGGCACCCGCTCGCTGACGCTCGCGGCTCTGTTGGTTCCGCTGCAGCCTGTAGCCTTCTTCAGGCGTATTCCTTGGCGCTTTCGGGGATGGAGAAGAGCACTTTCTTGTCGGGCAGGCGGGCGGCCAGACCGGCGAGCTCATCACTTCCAGAGGCCAGCGGCAGCCGCACCTGCCCACCTTCGATAACCGAGCGGCAGAGGCCCATGACGATCTCGTGGCCCTGGTAAGCGCTCTCGAAATTGCAGGGATGCACTTGGGCATTGTCGTCGAGCCACCGGGCCATGTCCTGGATGTAGGGGGGCATATCGAGGTCGTAGTTCATGCTGCCCTCGCCGGAGGAGCAGCCGGTTGCGGTCACCGCCCGCCATCCGCCGCCGGTCAGCACTTCGGCGAAGCCCAGCGTACCCTGGGCGCCGATGCGGGCCTTGCGCCACCAGTAATTCACTTCGGGCACATCGGGCGCGCCCGCTCCGCACTCCACGATGCCGCGCACGCCATTGCTAAAATGGATGAAGCCGGCGATGTAGTCTGGCGAGGCATGCAGGTCGGCGAGCTTGCCGCGCCCGGCCGCCTGCCCCATCACCCATTCGGCTTCAGCACCGTCGTTGAACCAGCGCAGGTAATCGACCAGGTGGCTGAGCATGTGCATCATCCAGCCCGTCGCCGTGCCGTACACGGTGTGAACCCGGCCCAGGGCGCCGCCGGCAATGATCTCCTTCACCTGGCGATAGTGGGCGCCGTAGCGGTGCTGATGGCTGACGACGGCTTTCACTCCGCGGGCCTGCAGCAGATCCCTGATCTTCATGGCCTCGGCGCTGGACATGGCGATGGGCTTTTCCAACGCGATCAGGCGCGCGCCGCTCTCGACGCCGATGCGAATCATGTCCAGGCGCAGGTTCGGCAGGGTGCAGAAACAAAACACATCGGGCTTGAGGGAGCGCGCGAGCTGCGCGGCATCACGGGAAGCCTGCGGATGGCCGAGCTTGGCCGCCGCCGCGCTCAGCCGCCCGGCGTCCACGTCGCAGATGCCGGCAACTTGAAAGCGCTCGTTGGCGCTAAAAGCGGCGGCATGGTGCATGCCGCGCTTCCCCATGCCCACCACGACCACTCGATACTTGTCTGGCATACGTCTCCCGAGGCTGCAGACTACAGGCCGCAGGCTACAGGCCAACTTCCAGCCCTCCAACGCAGCCCCTGGAGCCTGTGGCCTGTAGCCTGCTATTGCGCCGCGTCCCACTCCAGCACCTTGGCCACCACGTCATCCACCTCTTCCGCGGTCAGCTCGGGATATATGGGCAGCGAGACGCAGCAGGCGGCGTTGCGCTCGGAATTGGGGATGCCGCCGGCGACGCGCGCCGACTTGCCCCAGGGGTACCCGGCCTGCTGGTGAATGGCGATCGGGTAATGGCACTTGGCATCGACGTCGGCGTCGTTGAGGAACTTCAGCAGCTCGTCCCTGTGCCGCGCCTGTTTGGTCTCGATGGCGTAGAGGTGGAACACGTGGCGGCCGGCGGGCGCCTCGTAGGGCAGCGTGATGTTGGCGGCCGGGGCCAGCCCGGCGCTGTAGCGCGCGGCCCACTTCCCCCGCAGGCCGTTCCATTCGTCGATGTGCTTCAGCTTGGCGCTCAGGATGCCAGCGTGCAGGTCGTCGAGCCGGCTGTTGTAGCCCATGCTGTGCTGCGAGCGCTTCTCCGAGCCGTGGTTCCGCAGCCGGCGCACCACGCGGTTAATCTCGTCGTTGTTGGTGATGACGGCGCCGCCGTCGCCGAACGTGCCCAGGTTCTTCTGGATGATGAAGCTGGTGCACACGGCGTCGCTCAGCTCGCCGATCCGGAACCCGTCGCCGCGCGCCCCGACGGCCTGCGCGTTGTCCTCGACCACGCGCAGGCTGTGCTTGTCGGCGATCCTGCGGATGGCCTTCATGTCGGCGCACTGGCCGTAGAGGTGCACGGGCACGATCGCTTTTGTTCTGGGCGTGATCGCGGCCTCGATCTTCCCCGGGTCGATGCAGTTGGTGCGCGGGTCGGAATCCACGAACACCGCCGTGGCGTTCACGAACCAGATGGCCTCGGCGGTGGCGAAGAAGGTGTTGGTGGTGGTGATGCACTCGTCGCCCTCGCCGATGCCCAGGGCCAGGAACACCAGCCACAGCGCGTCGGTGCCGCTGTTCACGCCGATGGCATGCTTCATGCCCGAGTAGGCGGCCAGCTCGCCCTCGAACCGCTTCAGCATCGGCCCCATCACGTACTCGCCGCTTTCCAGGACCTGGCGGATATTCTCGTCGATTTCCGCCTTGATGTTGTGGTACTGGCGGACATGCCCGTAGAACGATACTTTCATCAAATCCTCCTCTGTAGGAAGGAGTGTAGTCCGCCCCGCCGTTGCGGCGCAATTCCGCTCGCTTATAGCACCGATAAGCGGGAGAAAGGGGACGCAGATAAACGCAGATCAACGCAGATCGATCTGCGTGAATCTGCGTTCATCTGCGTCCTATTCGATTCAGCATATGATCAATCCAGGCGCTCGAGTACGATGGCCGTGCTGTCGAAGTCGCCGCCCAGGCGGAAACTCAACCCGCGGTGCATCAGGAAGGCGCCGCTGGCCGTCTCCCGCTTTTCAGTCATCTTGTCGTCGATGGTGCGGATGCGGTACAGCTTCCGCTCGTCCAGGCCCCGCAGGTAAATGGCGGGCGGCGGACGGCGGAACTGCTGCGAGTGCAGGAAGGCGAACAGCACCGCCTGCTTGCCGTCTTCGGAAAGGTACTGGTTGGCCGTGAGGCTGCCTTCGCGCGGCGAACACAGCCGGTACAGGCTGCCCTGCTGGACGGTGGCCCGGATCTCCTTGTACAGGGCCACCATCTTCTTCGCCAAATCCATATCCGCGTCCGGCCACTTGTTGAGGTTGCCGCCGATGCCGACCGAGCCCATCATGGCCGCCAGGAAGCGGAACTTCAGCGGCGTGGTGCGCCCGTTCATGTTGGGCACGTCGGTGATCCAGTCCATCATGACTTTCGGGGCGTAGGCGAAACTGAAGCCGTCCTGGATGCGCATCCGGTCGAAGGCCTCGGTGTTGTCCGAGGTCCACACCTGCTCGACGCGCTGGAGGATGCCGAGGTCCACGCGCCCGCCGCCGCCTGAGCACGACTCGATTTCCAGGCTGGGGTGGCGGGCGCGCAGCCGGTCGATGATCTCGTACACGTTGCGCACGTAGGCCACCCAGATCTTCCTCTGCTCGGCGGCCGGGACCGCGGGCCAGCCCGGCTCGCTGAAATACCGGTTCATATCCCACTTGATGAACTTGATATCGTTCTCGGCCAGCAGCCTGTCGAGCACCCCGAAGATGTGCTCCTTCACGTCGGCGCGGGCCATGTTCAGGACCATCTGGTTGCGCCCTTCGGTCTGCGGGCGGCCGGAGAAATGAATGACCCAATCGGGGTGGGCGCGGAACAGGTCGCTGTTGCGGTTGATCATCTCCGGCTCCACCCACAGCCCGAACTTCATGCCCAGCGAGTTCACGTGGGCGATCAGCGGCTTCAGCCCACTCGGGAATTTCTGCGGGTTCACGAACCAGTCGCCCAGCCCCGCCTTGTCGTCGTTGCGCTGGCCGAACCAGCCGTCGTCCATCACGAACAGCTCCACGCCCAGCTTCGCCGCTCTGCCGGCCAGTTGCCTCTGCCCTTCTTCATTGACGTGGAATTCGGTCGCTTCCCAGGAGTTGTAGAGCACGGGGCGCAAGCGCGGCGCGGCCCGGTCGGGCAGGATTTCGGCGCGCTCAAAGCGGTGCAGGAGGCGCGAGGCCTCGCCGAACCCCAGGTCGGTGAAGCCGCCATAGAAGGGCGGCGTTTCCAGGCTCTCGCCGGGCTTCAGCGGATAGGCGAAGTCGAAGGTGTTGAAGCCGCCCGTCACCCGCACCTGCTGGTGCGAGGTCTGCTCGATCGACAGCCGCCAGTTCCCGCTCCAGCCCAGGGCTCCGAACCAGACGCGGCCGTGTTCCTCGCCGGCGCTTCCTTCCGCGTCGATGGCGAACCAGGGATTGAGCTGGTGGCTGGTGTTGCCGCGGCGGCTTTCGAGCACCTTAATACCGGGATGGATCGGCTCGCGCACCAACTGCGTTTCGCCGGCCCAGCGCCCGCTCAGGTAGCTGAGCCGGTAGCCCTCCCCGGCCGGCAGGTACCAGACGCCGGATTGCGCGCTCTCCAGCGCCAGCGGCGATTTCGTCTGGTTACGGATGGTGGCCCGCTTGGAGATCACGTCGCTGCGCGGATAGACGCGCCAGGCCAGCTCGACGAAGAGGTCGTAGTTGACGTCCTTCAGCCGGATCTCGAGCCCATCGCCGCGGACCTGGTGCGAGACGTACTTCAGCACCACGTCGCGCACGCCGTCCTCCAGCGTCACCTTCAGGCACGGCTCGGCGTAGCGCATGCCGCCCCAGCCGGGGTATTCCTCGCTGGTCAGGCCCTCGCGCGCTTCGAAGGCGAAGCCGGCGGCGCTGCGCGCCTGCGGATAATCTTCGTCGCGCGCCAGCTTCTTGCCCCAGTAGAGGTGCTGCAGCTCGTTGCGCTCGTTGACGCCGAGCGCGTACGAAGTGTGCTCCGTTTCAAGCACCCAGACTTTCGTTTTCGGCTGATACCGTACGGCAGGCTGGGCCGCCGCCGTGACGGCTATGGCACAGGCAAGGATCAGGCAACAAGTACGCATGGGCATATTATTCACCTCGCTCTCCTCAACACCAGGCGACAAAGAAAGACCGGTCGCCGGCCCTCGGCTATCGGCCTTGCCCTCCGTCAGCCGTCAGCCCTCAGCCGTCAACCGGTCTTTGTGCCTTCGTGCCTTTGTGTCTTAGTGTTAAATCCCCACCCTCTTACACGATCACTTCCTTCACGGGGTCCCACTTCACCTTGCGCTCTTTGAAGAAGGATTCCACCGACATGACCACGGTCACCGCTTCTTCCCAGGCGCGGTCGATGCCGCAGCGGGGCGTCTGGCCGGAACGGAGGCAGTCGATGAAATCGCGCATGTGGCTGCTGACTTCGATCTCGCCTCTCTTCATGGCGTAGTCGGGCGCCACCACGGCCTCGCTCCGCTCCCGACCGGCGGCCACCGCCGCTTTCTGGGCAGCCCTGAGTTTCTCCCCATACTCAGGCTTCCATTCGGCGCCGTAGAGGCGGCAGAACTGGTCGTGCACCTCGAGCGTGGCGTCGCGGCCGAAGAAGTAGGTGTTGGTTCCGTGGTGCCGGCTGTTGAAGGTGCAAGCGAAGGTGACGGCCGTTTCCTTCTTTGGATAGTCGAGGAGCACGTGCCACTGGTCGGGCACTTCGCGGTCTTGCTTCCAGAAATAGAGCGAGCCCTGGGTAATGGCGCTCTCGGGAATGCCCAACTCCATGATCATGTTCACCCCGTCCCACTGGTGGCTCATCAGGTCGCCGGCAATGCCCGTTCCGTATTCCCACCAGCAGCGCCAGCGGAAGAAGCGCTCCACGTCGAAGGGCCGCTTGGAGGCGTTGGCGATGAACCGGTTCCAGTCGATGGTCTGGGCCGTGGCGTCTTTGGGCGGCTCCTGGATGTGGTAAGCGGTGTAGAACTGCCACTCGGGCCAGGGGCTGGTGCGGTCGATGTAAGTGCGGGCCAGCGCCACTTTCCCAAGCTGCCCGGTCCTGTAGATCTCCCGCGCCTTCACGAAGAACGCGTCGCTGTTCTGATGGTGGCCAAGCTGCAGCGTGACCTTGTTGTCCTTGACCGCCTTGCGGATGCCCTTGGCCTCCTCCAGCGTGCGGCAAAGGGCCTTCTCGACGTAGACGTGCTTCTTGTTCTGGGCAGCGCGAATGGTCATCGGCGCGTGCCAGAAATCGGGTGTCGCAATGAAGACAGCATCCACGTCGGGCGAGGACACGGCCTTCTCCCACTCCTTAGTGATGACCGCCTTCTTGTTGGTGCAGGCTTTTTCGGCGCGCCGGAGGTTGCCGTCGTACAGATCGCAAATGACGCGGATCTCGATGTTGGGGCACCGCTGGAACTGCTCCAGCAGGTAGATGCCGCGGGTGCCCACGCCCACGGCGGCCACGCCGATGCGGTCGTTGGGGTTGCGCTGGGAAAGCAGGGCGGGCGCGCCGGTGATGGCCGCCGCCCCGGCCAGCCCGCCTCGGGCCAGCAGGCTGCGTCGCGTGAATTTCTCGGTGGTATTCATATAAGAAGCTCCAGTCAGCCCTGCAATATACCCCGGCTTACGTGCCGCGGCAATAGAGTCGGCTGTCGGCTTGCGGCCGTCGTGACCCGCCAGCCGACAGCCGGCGGCCGAAGAAATCATAACCGCATCGTTGCCGTTGAACGCCCTTCCCGATCGATGCTAAACTCGTCTTGTTGGTGTGCGGAGACCCCTATGGAAACAGTCACCGTCTCGTCCAAGTACCAGGTCGTGATTCCGCGTAGCGTCCGCGAGTCACTTCGAGTGGAGCCGGGCCAGAAGTTCCAGGCCCTCGTCGCCGGTGACCAAATCGTGTTCGTGCCGGTCAGAGATGTTCGGAAGATGCGCGGATTCCTGCGGGGGATCGACACGACTGTGGAACGCGATCCGGACCGCGTATGAACGTGGTTGATTCCTCCGGTTGGCTGGAATATTTCGCCGACGGGCCCAACGCCGGCTTCTTCGCTCCGGCCATCTCCCAAGTCGATCAACTCATCGTCCCGTCGATTTGCCTCTTGGAAGTCTGCAGGCGCGTTCTGATCCAGCGGGGCATCGAGGACGCGATGCAGGCTGCAGCCTTGATGCAAGTCGGCAGGGTCGTCGATCTCGACACGGGTTTGGCACTGCTGGCCGCCCAAATCGGAGTGGCACTGAAACTTGCACTTGCTGACAGTGTGGTGCTCGCTACCGCTCGGGCGCACAATGCTGTGCTTTGGACGCAGGATCAACACTTCGACGGTCTGGACGGCGTCAGGTACATGGCGAAGAAGTAAGAACGCCCGTCGAGTGCGGAGGCCTCCGCATGCGCGCACTTTTCATTCGATGCCCGTTTGTGGTGAAATCGGCCTCATGCGAAATTGGCTTGCGATGTTGCTGGCGCTGGCGGCGATGCCGGCCGCGGCGCAAACCGTGATCGATGTTTCCCCCGACGGCCCCCTGCGCACGCCGGCCGAAGCCCGCGACAAGGCGCGGTCGCTGCGCAAGACCGGCACC
>JAPKYU010000255.1 GCA_026394175.1 Acidobacteriota bacterium
GGGTGGCCCGGTGCCAGTCGATGACGCGGAAGACGCCGGGCAGGTGGTAGCGCTTGCAGAACTGCTGGATCGCCGCCTCCAGAACCCAGAGCTGGCCGTGATTGTTCAGGATGATCTGCTTGCGGAACCCGTCGTTCCACAGGCCCAGCATCACGTCGATCAGCAGTTCCTTGGCCACTTCCTCGCGCACGATCACCGTGCCGGGCATCCCCAGGTGATGATAAGGGTGGCAGCCGTACATGAGCGGGGGCAGAGCCAGCGCCACCGGGGCGCCGCGCCGCGCGGTGTAGCGGCGGATGGCTTGGGCGATGTGGCTGTCGAACAAGGTGTCCATGGCCGAATTCGTGTGGTCGACGTGAAGCTCGGTGGAGCCCTCCGGATTGAGCACAATGTCGTTCTTTTTCCGCTGGCTCTCCAGTTCATGGCGCACGGTGGTCTGGATATAGCTGCCGGGCCTGGCCCATTCGCAGCCGCCCTTGGCGGGCACGCCATACTCGGCCAGGATGGCATCCAGCCGGGCTTCGTCCGCCTCCCAGATTTCTTTCTTCAGTTGTCCGACAGCCGAGTTCTCGAAGTACAGGTCCGCCTGGCTGGTCGCCAGCCAATCTTGATTTGCGGGTTTCGTTTCAGGCATTGTTTCCTCCATCGATGCGGGCAACGGCGTGCTCAGGCCACGCAGGTGATCTTGCAGTTGCGCTTGTCGGTCTGCAGCAGCACGATGTTCTCGGGCACATCGGGCAGGGCCACCTTCCTGGTGATCATGGGGGTCATGTCCATGCCGGAGGCCATGCAACTGATGACCCTTGGGAAGGTGCCGTAGCCGGAGTGGCCCTGGGCGCCGGCGATCTTCGCTTTCTTCACCTCATAGACTTCGGCGTTGAGAGGCGCTTTCTTGTCGGCGCGGGCCACCAGCGCGATCTTGGCGCCGATGAACTTGCCGTACCAGATGGCGTCCTCGATGGATGGGATGATCCTGTCGGGCAACCCGGTCGCTTCCAGGTACCGGGCGGCGCCGAGACCGCCGGTGTACTCCAGGATTTTCTCGGCCGGGTTGTCCACCATGGGGTTGATCACGATGTCGGCGCCCAGCTTCCGCCCCAGGTTGGCGCGGACTTCCTCGGGCTCGACCAGGATCACCTTGGCCGCGCCGGCGCGCTTCATGATGGCCACGGCCGCAATGCCGATGGGGCCGCCGCCGTAAATCACCGCGTTGTCGCCGGGCCGAATGCCGCCCGCGCATTCGATCACCGCGTTGTAGGCCACCGAGGTGGGCTCAACCAGGCTGCCGGCCACGAACACGTCGTCTCCCTGGTAGGCGCCGCGAAGCTCTTCCAGGCTCCAGAGGTACCGCGAATCCACGGCGACGTATTCGGCGAAAGCGCCGTCCACGCTGAAGCCGATCTCCTGCAGCCGTTCGCACTGGTTGGGATTGCCTTCCGCGCAGGGGCGGCAGTAAGAGCACCAGAACATTTCCTCGGCGCAGACCGGCTCGCCGGCCTGATAGCGCGTGCCGGTGCGCTTGTTGAAGGCCTGTGCGCCAGCCTCGACGACGACTCCGGCGAATTCGTGGCCCAGAGTCACCGGAAAGGCCGTCAGGCCGGGATACCAGGTGTAGCCGTCGGCGTCGGCCTGGGCCATGTGCACATCGCTGCCGCAGATTCCGCAGGCCTTCACCTGGATGAGGCAGTCGGTGGGGCCGATCGCCGGCTTTTCTTTCTTCTCGACCGCCAGCCTGGGCTTCCTCCAGACCCTGCTGCCGAGGTAGGTGAGTTTCCCGTCAATGTCCTTGGGGCCAAGCTTGAAGTCCGGTTTTGGGGTCCACTCGGCGTGAAGAACGACGCAATTCATGGTGTCAAGCCTCCCTTGAAATTGAGCTTAAAATGGCGGATTCTGCAAACGGTAGCATCAGCCACCTGCATTCTGCGGGCACCTGGCATTCCCCGTGTTTGCTGAGTAACCATATCACTGGTTGAGAGTTACGTCAACAGTGATTTTCTCTTGCAGCTCCCAGCCGATGCCAGAAAGTCATGCAACCGCTTGCAGTAAAGTAACTACCTTTATTTTCAATCGATTCCAAGCTCCACAACCAGCCGCTGACGCCTTTCTCCCGCTCGCCTCGCCCATCGCCCACTCATGTCCGCTGCGCCGACCGGTTCGGCGCGGTTTGCGGTTGGCGTAACAGCCACAGTACCAAACCTGTGGCCACGAGCGGAATCGTGCTGGCGGCAATCAGCACGGGGTCGAACGAGTAATGGTCGGCCGCATAGCCGATCAGCCACGTGGAGATGATGGTCCCGATTCCGGCGCCGGTGCCGCTCATGCCGCTCACCGAGGCCACCGACCGGCTCGGGAACAGGTCGGAGGGCAGCACCAGCGCCATGGTCGAGAACGCCGCGTAGGCGAAGGTGGAAACCGCAAAGAAGGCGGCCAGCGCCCACAGCTTGGAGCTGAAAACCGCGGCCATCAACGAGACCATCCCCAGGCCGCCAAACAGCAGCACGGCTTTGCGCGCCCTGTCGACCGGCCAGCCCCGCCGAATCAACTGGCTCGATGCGCCGCCGCCAAAGAAGTTGCCGAGGTCCGCGGCGACGAAAGGAATCCAGAGAGTGATCAGCCCGCCCTCCAGGGTGATTCCTTTGGCGACCAAATAGATGGGAAACCAGTCGGTGATGAAGAACCACACCGGGTCGCTGAGCGAGCGGGCGATGATCACGCCCCAGGTGTGCCTCAGCCGAAGCAGCGCGCTCCAGCGCGGCTTCGGCTCCTCGCGCGCCGCGGCATCCTCGGCGTGATCGCGATGGATCATGGCGCGTTCCGTCTCGCTGACGCGCGGGTGGGACGCGGGCGGATGGTAGAGCCGCCGCCAGGCGATCAGCCACAGAAAGCCGAGCGTGCCGGTGATGAGGAATGCCGGCCGCCAGCTTCCGAAGTGGTGGTACAGGAACAGCACCAGGAAGGGCGCGACAGCGCCGCCAATGGAAGAGCCACTGTCGAACAGCGCCACCGCCCAGCCGCGCTCCCGCTTGGGAAACCATTCGGCGACCGCCTTGGTGGCGCCCGGCCAGTTCGCCGATTCTCCGGCCCCCAGCAGAAAGCGGAACGCCGCGAAGCTGCGAAGCCCGGTGGCCATCGAGGTGGCCATAGCCACCAGCGAATACCAGGCCACCGAAACCGTTAGTCCGCGCCTAGTTCCCAACAAATCAATCAGGCGCCCCGAAACGGTCTGGCCGACCGCGTAGGCGATGCGGAAAGAAATCACGATCCAGGCGTAGTCCTGGTTGGTCCAGTGGTAATCCTTCTTGAGCAGGGGCGCCAGCACCGAGAGCGTCTGGCGGTCAATGTAGTTGATGACCGTCGAAGCGAACAGCAACCCCCCGATCCACCAGCGCAAGGCCGGGATCGGCCGGCGTGCCACCGCAACGCTTACCCCGTCATTCATGCACCGTTCATAACGAAATTCGTCCATGATAGTCAATCCAACCGGAGGCGAGGAAAGCGGCAGCGGCGGCCGTTGGACCGGCGGCGCCTTCCATCCGGTTTGGCGGCCAGTTGAGCTGCTTTCCGCTTGACAGGAGTTATCATATGTGATTACGTTTGGGACGTGACGGTGAGCGAGCTTAGGCGGTGGCTCAGGAAACAAGGATGCACGTTCACCGAAGGCACAAAACACACGAAAGTGGTCCTGGCGGGCAAGGTCACGCGGATGCCACGGCATCCGTCACAAGAGCTCAAGGTCAAGACCTTGCACACTATTCTGAGAAATCTTGGCCTGAAGATGTGAGGCAACGCATGGTTACCTATCCCGCTCTGTTCGAACCGGATCGCAAAGCCGGCGGCCTCGTGGTCACCTTCCCTGACTTCCGCTACGGGGTGACCCAGGGGGACACCTTGAAAGAAGCGACCGAGATGGCGCAGGACCTTTTGGAAGGCTTGATCGCTGACCTGATGGAGGCAGGCGACGAGCTTCCGAGGGCCAGCAAGCGCCGTGGCCGGCACTACCGGTTGGTGTCGCTGCCGGCTCTCCAGTCCGCCAAGGTCGAACTGTACCGGGCTTTCCGGGCATCCGGCATGCGGAAAGCGGAACTCGCCCGCCGCATCGGCATCCCGAGATCGAACCTCGACCGGCTCTTCGACCCGAACCATCAGTCGCGATTCGATCAACTCGAAGCCGCATTTGCCGCCCTGAATAAGCATATCTGGGTTGAGGTTCGAGACGCCGCCTGAGCAGCGCGGCCACAGGCCCGAACTCCACATGAAGCCTGTAGGGACAGCGGGCCTTTCTACGCTGAGCTCGGAAGCGGCCCACGTTGCCTCCGGATTAACTCGTGGAGCCGCGGTATCTGCTCGCTGGCCACCAGCGTTCGATGGGAGGATTCGAGAAACTCGATGATCCTGCCGGCTGAGTCGGCCTCCGCAAGAAATTCGCGCAGAGCGCGACGCCTGAAGAGCATCACACCCTCCAGGTTTTCAGTGCGGGCGACTTCAAATCCCTCAGCAATGAGAGCCTCAACGGCAGGGTACAGTTGTGCCTGAAACTCGTCGACATTGCTCAATGGCCCCGACAGCCACATACCAACGGCAACGACAGCTTCAGGTTCCTCTGTGCAGACAGGCCGCAGCCACCATCTAACGTATGGTGAGTACGCGACGCCCACGAAGTACCAGAAGTCGCGATCGCCCGGAGGTTTATCCACGGGCGAGCTCCACAATGTTCCGATCAATCCCGGTTCGTTCAAGCGGCCCAGTGGGCCTGGACCCATGCCGTACAGGTCCCTGTGATCCAAGTCTTTTTCGTCGCCCGGATCGCCGATGGGCTCGAGTCTCCGGGGCAGACAGCTCATCAGCGCGTGCACCTTCCGACTGAAGGAAGTCCACAAGGCCGGCGCACGTAGTTCCTCCTGGTCAAAGGGTTCCGTGGGTCCCATGTCTTGCTCTTTCATGAATTCGAGAACTCCTTTCAACAGATACTGATTGGAGACCGATTCTCGCCTCGCCGACCACGCGTTAGCCAGATCCGACCAGAAAAAGCTGCCGAGAAACAGTCTATGATCGCAGCGTTCCGCCTCTGGGCACCGGTCTCTGGAGATCACAGCGACCTTGCTTGCGCCGATTTCCTCGGCGTAATCCAGATACCGCTCTAGCTGCCCCTTGGTGAGCGGCGAGTCTACCTTGTTTTCGATAATGACTCTTAACATCGGACACTCAAGAACCAGGTCCAACCTCAATCCGCTCAGGTCAGACTTTCGACTGCGGGTCGGGTGTTGAGTCCGGACGTCGAAATGCTCCACTCCTGGAACTGCTTGCGAACCTCGCAGCAGTATTCGGAGCGTTTCGTTCAGGATGGCTTTCTCGCGTCTCAGGATCTCCGCAACCAGCTCAGTGAAGAAGTTTTCAATCGAGCTTCTTTCGGGGCGGCCCCGAAACTTAGCAAGCTGGACGAATAGGTTCGACATTCAGAACCTCCCGCACCACGCACCGGCAGGACACCTGAGTGTACCTCCTCGGCCGAGTGCCCACAAATGGGTATCATCCCCGCGCTCCCCTAAGGCAGGTACAGGAAAAGATGCGAGTGGCGCTCGCTCTCTCCGATATAAATGGTGCCGTCCAATCCCGTCGTCATGCTGTCGAACTGATAGCCTCGCCAGGAGTAGTAGGGGCTGCGGTCCACAGCCAATATCCCCAGGTCCTGGAACCCGCCGCTCTTGGGGTCGTAGGAGAACAAGCGGCAGGGCTCGATGCGCTCGCCGGCCACCATGTACAGCCGGCCGTCTTTCCCCGCGGCCAGGGCGCGCAGCCGCCGCGACACGCGGGGCTTGCCCAGATTCACGAGTTTTCCGCCGGCAGGATC
>JAPKYU010000594.1 GCA_026394175.1 Acidobacteriota bacterium
GCCACCGCCACGCCACCGATGCACACGACTGCCAGTAGAATCAGAAAAAGTACGCCTCTCATAATTTGACCTCCGCTCCCTGTTCGCTGCGGCGTTTCCACCGCACGCATTTTCTTGCCAGGCCCCCTTAGAAGCATTCGAATCCTACACCAATCGGCGATAAAGCAGCAACCGGGGGCCGGCGGGGGGGCTGTCGGTGTGGGATTCCGGCCACCCCACGGCGCGGGTGTGGAGCCGCCTGCAGTCGCAGCGAATCTCTCCCGGACCCCGCGAGGTCTTCGCCACCGACCTGCACCCCGGAACACGGGTGGTGATCAGCGGCATCGAAAAGCTGGCCAGCGACCGCGGCCACATCGTTTTGCGGGTTTCGCCGGGCGGCGGCGAGTATCGCGTGGTGATCGTCGACGACTCCTCCGAGAGCCACCGCGTCACCAAGGTCTTCGGGCCCTACCAGTCGCGGTAGCGGCGCGGGACCGCGGCGGGTTCTCGTCTGGGCACGGCAGTCGTCGCAGTTCGCGAGCTCACCCGCGGTCTTGACTTCCTTGAGGCCGGGCACCAGAATGGCAACGAGTGTGGAAACGTATCCGCCGGCTTGTGTGCCGTACCCACTCAGGGCTGCTGCCGTGCTGCTTTACGGGAGATGGAGATGGAGGGAATCGGACCCCGTTCCGCGAGACTGCAGGGGACACGAGGGGCGGGAGCCGCAAGACCCAAGGGACCGCACGGCGGACGGGCACCTTCCAGCAAGGGCTGGGCACAGTTTCCATTTTAGATTCATTGGCTTGCGGGCAATGCGGAGATAGACGTAGACTGCCAAGAAGAAGGTGATTGACTGTATATCTTTTTCGTTATACGCTCATGACAGAGTGGACGCTTTACGACTACGTGGATGTGCATGGCGCAAACCAGTTCAAGGCATGGTCGGAGTGTCTGCAAAAGCGCGAACTGGCCAAGCTGAACGCGAAGCTCGACATGCTCCAGCAGCACGGGCCGAGTCTTCCGCCCCGGCTTCTGGCCGGACCGATCAGGGGGCATGGCCACATCTACAAACTCGAGATCAGAGGGCAGGTGCAGCTCCGGCCACTTCTGTGTAAGGGTCCGATAAGGAACGACGAGGAATACAGCCTCCTGATCGGGGCGATCGAGCAGGGATGGAAGCTTCTCCCAACCGGTGCGGCTGCGGAGGCCGAGCGAAGAAGGCAGGAGATCACTACGAGTCCCCAGGCAAGGAGGACACTCCATGAACGAGTTCTCTAACGCGATCAGGCAGGGATTCCAGAACAAGGACTACCGGCACTCTTATGCGGATGAATTCTTGAACGAGACCATAGCCACGCAAATCAAGACGCTCCGCGAGCAGCACGAATGGCGACAAGTGGACCTGGCGCGTGAGGCGGGCATGCCGCAATCGATGGTTGCACGTTTGGAGAATGTCAACTACTCCTCGTGGAGCATCAATACTCTCAGGAAACTGGCGCGGGCTTTCGACGTTCGCCTTAGGGTAACGTTCGAAACCTTTGGTAGCATAATACACGAATTCGAGTCTTTCAGCCGCCAATCCCTACGAAGGGACCACTTCGACATTGACCCTGTCTTCCAGCGCCCGGTGGGACCCCATCCCGAGCGCACCGAAGCGAAGATCTTTGAGACCCCGGGCCGCTTCGGGAATGCGATCCCATCTGCGCCAGAACAAGCCCTGGCTGGGCGAAGGACGCCCGGGTGGTGGGGCGCGGGCGGCGGTGCGGCGCCCCCCGCGCCGAGGCAAGCGCTGGCTGGGCAAGAGAAGCAGGCTTCGCGTGTCGACCTACATTTGTTGGGGCACGCTCATCGCGCTCAAGGAGGGTCGGCTAATGCAGCTTTCCGCGGTACTGCTGGCTAGAGTCGTCGCGTTCATTGAGACGTTCGATCTGACCCCTCGGGGAGGCGTGTACTATCCTGATCTCGTAGAAGCGCTCGTGCGGCGGTACGGGTTCCAAAAGTTTCCGCAGAGGATCGAGGAATTCGATGAGACCAAAGGGGTCGAGTTCCTTACGGGGAGGGATGGCGACAAGGTGATCGAGCGTTTCGTGATCTGGAATACGCTCCTCTTGCTCGAAACGCGATCATCTACAGACGACAGCAAGGACATCCTGGAGCGGGCACTTTCGTGGGGCGAAAAGGAGTTCCGATTGGCCTACCGGCCGGGAATGGTGAAGCGCTGGGCGTACGTCAGCAACATCACGTTCGAGACGGACTTCCCGCTCTTAGCCTCAGTCAGTGGGCCCCTGCGGAAGCTGTCTCTCGGTACCACGAATGCGCTCGCCGAAGCGATAGGAGAGCGCCTGGACTATGAGCCCACAGTCATCACCCTCACTCATGACCAGCTCGCGAGGAAATATGGGCTCGCCGGATTCACCATACAGCGACGCGTGGACGCTCCCTTCTCTGACAACAAGTACTTTTCCGAAGCGCCCCTCCCAACACAGACTCACATTCACCTGTTGGAGGCGTTCGAGGCCGACGTCCGGTCCGCCCTCGCGGCGCAGTAGCGCCTCTTCGTAGAGCCATGAGACAAGCCTTCATTGCGCTTGTCGCTGTGGTAGTGGTTTCTGCCGCTGGTGAAACCATCAACTTTGACTCCGCCAAACCCGGCACGGTCCCAGCGGGCTGGACCGTGGCCATGACTCATACGGGGGGCGCTCCGAGATGGGAAATCCTGAAGGCCGAGACGGCGCCCAGCAGGCCGAACGTGTTCGCCCAGGTCTCGGACGATAACACCGGTGCCCGGTTCCCACTCGCGATCTATGACAAGGCAAATCTCAAGGACGGCGCCCTGACAGTGAAGTGCAAGCCCGTGTCGGGCGCCGGCGACCAAACGTGCGGCATGGTCTGGCGCTATCGCGACCCCGACAATTACTACATCGTGAGAGCCAACGCTCTGGAAAACAACGTGGTCCTGTACAAGGTCGAGGGCGGCAAACGGGTCTCGCTGGCGCCCAGGGGGACGCCGCCCAAGACCTACGGCGTGAAGCATCCCGTCCCGTCCGGCAAATGGAGCACGCTCAAGGTGACCTTCCAGGGCGACCTCTTCACCGTTTACATGGACGGTCAGAAGCTGTTCCAAGTGGAAGACAGCACGTTCCAGAATGCCGGGAAGGCCGGGCTGTGGACCAAGGCCGACAGCGTCACCCTCTTCGACGACTTCCAAATCGACGGCAAATAGCCCCAAGCGCACAGGCCTTGAGCTCATGCGGACCTTGTCAGCAGCTTCCCAGAATTCGGAAAAAGTGATGGTCTCTGTGCGGCTGCTATCAGTCTAATAGCGGGTGCAGGAGCCTTTTGGGCGTGACAGCCCTGCGGGTGACTTTGGTCATAGACGCAGGCCTGACGGTATGCTAGAAGTCACCGCGGGGGGCGCGCTACTCTGTTGAATTGTGTCCGCTGGATGAGTGCGATGGCGTTATTGAAGGTCCAGGTGCCCGGCGAGAACTACCACAGGGACCTGATTTCCTGCCAGGCAGCCTGTCCGGTGCACACCGACGCCCGCGGGTACGTTCGCGCCATCGCCGCCGACCGGTTTGAAGAAGCCTACCTGATCGCCCGCGGCCCGAACCCCTTTGCCTCCATCTGCGGGCGGGTGTGCGGAGCGCCCTGCGAGGCAGCCTGCCGGCGCGGATTCGTCCCCCGGGTGGACGACGATGGCCACTTCGTGGCCCGCGACCTCCCGATTGCCATTCGGGCCTTGAAGCGGCTGGCCTGCGAGCTGGCCGGCCCCGAGACGCTCGCGCCCGCCGAGGTGCTGCGAACCGTCCAGCTCTCTCCTGCCTCAATTGTCGCCTACCCCGATGAAATGGCGGCGCTCGTGCGCTCCAGCCTGGACGGGAAACTACAGAAGGCGGCGGGCGAGCGGGTAGCCATCATCGGCGCCGGCCCGGCCGGGCTGTCGGCGGCGCACGACCTGGCGCTGCTGGGCTTTCGGCCGGTGGTTTTCGAAACCGAGCCGATACCGGCGGGCATGCTGGCCGTCGGGGTTCCATCGTACCGCTTGCCGCGGGAAGTCATTGCCCGCGAGGTCGCCGTCATCGAGGCCCTGGGAGTCGAAATCCGCTGTGGGGTCACGGTCGGCAAGGACGTGTCGCTGGCCGAATTGCGGCGCGAGCACGCGGCGGTGATCATCGCCGTCGGCGCCAAGTCGTCCCGGGCCCTGGGTCTGCCGGGCGAGCGGGGGCCGCGGGTGTACGGCGGCGTCGATCTGCTGCGCGCCGTGGCGGTCGGCTCCCGCCTGGATATCGGCCGTGAAGTGGTGGTGATCGGCGGGGGCAACGTGGCTTACGACGTGGCCCGGACCGTGCTCCGGCAGGTCGCCTACGACACGGCCCGCACCGCCGCCCGGCTGCCCGGCACGGCGCGCGTCCGCCTGGTCTCGCTCGAGTCGCTGGAGGAGATGCCCGCCGACACCATCGAGATTCTGGAAGGCGACGAAGAGGGCATCGAGCGGCTGAACGGCTGGGGGCCGCTGGAGATCCAGCGCGGCGGCGACGGCGCGCCGGCCGCCGTGCTGTTCCGCAAATGCCTGCGCGTCTACAGCGAGGAGAAGCGATTTGCTCCGGTCTATGACGATGCCGACCGCCGCGGCATTCCCTGCGACACCGTGCTGCTGGCGGTAGGCCAGGCGCCGGCGCTGGATTTTTTCGAGCAGGGCGGAGAGGACATCGAGCTGGCACGGCCCGGCTGGCCCAGGGTCGATCCCGCCACCCTGGCCACCACCGCACGGGGCGTGTTCGTGGCCGGCGACCTGGCCCACGGCACCCGGCTGCTCATCGATGCCGTGGCTTCCGGCAAGGCGGCGGCCCGCTCGGTCTACGAGCATGTGACGGGCCGCCGGCTTCATCAGGACGCGGTGACCGCGCACCTGGTGCTGCCCCTGTACCGCCGCGAGCGCGGGTATGAAGCCATCCGGCGCCAGGCGATTCCCACGGCTCCTCCGGACGAGCGTCTGAAAGATCCCGACGCGCCGGTGGAAACCGGGTACGGCCGGAACCAGGCCGTGCGCGAGGCTTCTCGCTGCCTGGATTGCGGCGTCACCCCGGTGTTCGACGGCAGCCGGTGCGTGCTGTGGAATATCCTGGGCCGCGACGCCGCCCTGGAGGAAAATTCCGCGATACTCAAGGACGAAGAACGCTGCATCCGCTGCGCGCTGTGCGCCATGCGCTGCCCCACGGACGCCATCACCATGGAGCGCGTCACGTACTGCGCCGCCTGGAGGTGCGCATGACGGTCAAGCCCGGGCCCCCTCGGTCGCGCCTGGACCCGGAACCGATGCCCCGACGGGACTTGCTGGGCCTGGCGGCCGTCTGGACCACCGTCTCGGCCTTGGTGTTTGCCTTGTTTGGCATGCTGCGGCTTCCGAAGGCGGCGGTGCTGCCGTCTCCGTCCAAGAAGTTTCGCGTGGCGCTGCCGGACGCGCTGGCGCCGGGCGAGCCCTACGTTCCGCCGGGCCGGCAGGTGGCGGTGTTTCGCGATGCGCAAGGCGTGTATGCCATCTCCATCATCTGCACCCACCTGGGCTGCGTGGTGAAACCCACGGCGGAGGGGTTTGAGTGCCCGTGCCATGGTTCGCGGTTTGCGCGCGACGGCGCGGTCACAAAAGGGCCGGCGCCGCGCGCCCTTCCCTGGCTGCAGGTGAGCGCGGCGGGCGGCAGGCTAATCGTGGATGAAGGCACGGCCGCGAAACCCGGCACCAAGGTGCAGGCATGAACGTTGCGACTCCTCCACGATCGGCGATGCGGGAGTTCCTGGAGAACCTGCGGGCGGCGCCCCGCCGCATCCTCCAGACGGCGGCCCGCGGCGGGGCGCCCACCACCGACCGCACCCGCTCCACGTTCATTTTCGGCAACGTCTTCCTGCACCTGCACTCGGTGCGCACCCACCGCTGGACGCTGCGCTGGAGCACCACGCTGGGGCTGGGCATCGCCAGCGCCGCGGCCTTCCTGATCACCCTGGTCACCGGGGTGCTGCTGATGTTCTATTACAGGCCTTACCCGGACGGCGCTTACCAGTCGATCAAGGACATCCATTTCGTGGTTCCCACGGGCCGCTTCATCCGCAACGCGCACCGCTGGGCCGCCAACGCCATGGTGGTGACGGTAATCCTGCATATGGCCCGCACCTTCTACACGGCGGCCTACCGCAAGCCGCGCGAGTACAACTGGCTGGTGGGCATGGGGCTGCTGGTGCTCACGCTGGGGCTGTCGTTCACCGGCTACCTGCTGCCCTGGGACCAGTTGGCCTACTGGGCCATCACCATCGGCGCCAACATCGCCCAATCGCCGCGAGAGGTCACCGACGCGCTGGGCATCACCGCGTGGTTTGACCCGGGCGGCTTGCAGCGGCTGATCCTGCTGGGAGCGGACACCGTGGGCCCGGAAGCGCTGATCCGGTTCTACCTGCTGCACGTCATGATCCTGCCGCTGGCGCTGGCGGGGTTGCTGGCGGTTCACTTCTGGCGCATCCGGAAAGACGGCGGGCTGGCGCGGCCGGCCGATGCCGACGCGCGGCTGGGGCCGCCCCCGGGCGACACCTACCCGGTTTTTACCGAGGCGCCGGCGAAGACCTACAGCCTGGCGGCCATTGTCCGCGGGCGCACGCCGCTGGTCAATCGCGGCCCGGAAAACACCGTGCCGTCGATGCCGCATCTCTTTTATGCGGAGATGGGCGTGGCCATGCTGACGCTTCTCATCTGCCTGGCCCTGTCCATGATCTCCGACGCGCCGCTGAAAGAGTTGGCGAACCCGGCCGTTCCCGAGAACCCCGCCAAAGCGCCGTGGTATTTCCTGGGCCTGCAGGAGCTGGTTTCATTCTCCGCCTTCATGGGCGGCATCGGGATACCGGGAATCGTGCTCATCGGGCTGGGACTGATCCCCTACCTGGATCGCGAGGAGGCGGGAAGCGGGGAGTGGTTCGGCGGTCCGGGGGGACGGCCGCTGGTGTGGCGGGCCATGGGGGTCGGCCTGCTCGCTCCACTGGCCATCGAAGCCTTCGCCATACGCTTCGGGTGGCTTCGCGAGTGGTTCCCGAACATCCCGCAGCTTGTCATTACCGTGATCAACCCCGGGACGTTGCTGACGCTGGTCTACGGCGCGTATTCGGTCTGGCTGGTGCGGCGCTGCCAATCGACCCGCGCCGGAGCGCTGGGGCTGTTCACCTGCTTTCTGTGCGGGTTCCTGGTGCTGACCGTCATCGGCACTTATTTCCGCGGGCCGAACTGGGGTT
>JAPKYU010000407.1 GCA_026394175.1 Acidobacteriota bacterium
GCAACATTAATCGGCTGAGCCAGCTCGGCCGGCCGGGTGGTGGGGAGTGAACTTTCGCGGCGCTCCAGAGCTTGACTCATAAGGACAATAGGGGGGAACAGCGGGCACGCAATCCAAACACCAAATCCCCAGCCCGTGCGCCCGCCCTCCTCGGGACTCGGCGGCGATTCGTTCCTTTTGCCTCGGCAGCGCCAGGCTACGGGTAGGTTCGGGCGGCGACACCCACTCCTCTCCATAATTTTACCGGCGGGAGGCTCCAAGTCAAGCGAAAAGCAGTGAAAAGCCAATGGCAACAGGAGGCGGGATGAACTCTGCCCCGAACAAACCGCACGAGCGAAACAGCGCCTCGGTCAGGGTCCAGCATCGGGTGCCGCCGGCCCGGACGGCTGGGGACTGCTCAGGGCGTCAATCATGCGCCAGGCGCCCCAGGCAGCGGAGATCGTCAGGAGCAGCATGAAAAGAACGAAAGCCATCCGTCTTCGCGTACTCTTCCCGAGGGAGAATGCGTAAAAGCGGTCGTGGCATTCACGGCAGCCGAAGGGGCGGCGGGCCGTGAGGGGCAGAACGAACCCTTCCCAGAAACCGCTGCGATGGGAATTGGTTATCCGGGTGCTGTTACACATCGGACAACGGCGCATCGATCGTCTGACGCCTCCCTGATCCCTGTCGTGACTAAGGAATACTTCAGGCCGGGATTTCCGTTTTGGCCTCCCGGCTCCAGGCCACTATACAGCCAATTGCTTCCTTCAGCACTCATCACTTCTATTCGGTGATGCTGTCCAGGATGTCGTAAAACTCGGGGAACGAAACTTGGGCCGCTTCCGCGCCTTCAATGCGCGATTCGCCCTCGGCCGCCAGGGCGGCGATGGAGAAGGCCATGGCGATGCGGTGGTCGCCGCAGGAATCGATGGTTGCGCCGGCCAGGCGCTGGCGGCCGGGGATCTCCAGGCCGTCGGGGCGTTCTTCCACCCGCGCCCCCATGCGGCGCAGGTTTTCGGCCACCGCCGCAATCCGGTCGCTCTCCTTGACCCGCAGTTCCTGAGCGCCGGAGATCGAGAGACCCCGTTCGCTGTGCGCGCCAAGCACGGAGAGCACCGGCAACTCGTCGATCAGCGCGGGCACCAAGTCGGCGCCGATCGAGCCGCCCTTCACCTGCCCGCCGGTAACGTGCAGGTCTCCGATCAGTTCTCCCCGCGCGCTTTCCAGGTTGCTGACCCGCACGTCAGCGCCCTGCGAGGACAGGAAGTCCAGCAACCGGGCGCGCGTGGGGTTCAGCCCGACGTTATGCAGCAGCAGGTTGGAACCCGGAAACAGCAGGGCGCCCACCAGGAAGAAGGCGGCCGAAGAGAGGTCGCCGGGAACCCGGAACTGGCCGCCGCGCAACACCCGCCCACCGCGCACGCGGATGCCATTGGATTCCATGCGGATGTCGGCGCCGAACTCGACCAACGCCAGTTCGGTGTGGTCGCGGGTCCTGATTTCTTCCTCGACCACGGTTTCGCCCTCGGCAAAGAGGCCGGCGAGCAGCACCGCAGTCTTGACTTGGGCGCTGGCCACCGGGGGGCGATAACGGATGGCGCGCAGGCGGCCGCCGCGGATTTCCAGCGGAGCGTAGCGGCCATCGCGGGCCGCGATTTCCGCTCCCATCTGCCGCAACGGCTCCATGATGCGGTCCATGGGCCGCCGCTGGAGCGAATCGTCTCCCGTAATGCGGGTCACGAAGGGCTGGCCGGCCAGGATGCCGCTGAGCATGCGCATGGTCGAGCCGGAGTTGCCCGCATCGAGCATGGGTTGGGGCGCGCGCAAGCCGCCCAGGCCGGCGCCCTCGATTTGCACCTCGCTTCCCTCCCGGTGGATAGCTACGCCCAGTTGGCGCAGGCAGCCCAGCGTGGATTCGCAATCGGCGGCGCTGGAAAAACCGCGGATCGTGGTCCGCCCTTCGGCGATGGCCCCCAGCATTGCGTAACGGTGCGAAATCGATTTGTCGCCGGGAAGCTGCACCGCTCCCAGCACGTTCCTGGCGGGCCGAATGATTCGGTCCATAAGGGAAGTATTTCACCACAAGAGCACCATGCGCACAAAATCGTGTAGCGCCGGGGCTCGTCCCCCCGGGCTGGCCGGGGATACGTGGCACGGCGGTACAACACCTTGCAGCTCACGCGTGGTGGATTCTCCGGGCTGGTTCTCGGCCCCAACTCCCTAGTAAAATGGCGGCATGGGAACGGGGTCGGCCCGCCTGTTTCTCATCGACTCGATGGGTTACATCTTCCGGGCCTATCATCAACGGCAGACGCAGAAGTTCTACACTCGCGCGGGCATTCCCACCGGCGCCGTGTTCGTCTTCAACAGCATGCTGCGCAAGCTGCTGACGGATCGCCGGCCGGAATACCTGGCCGCCGTGTTCGACACTGCCGCGCCCACCTTCCGCGATGAGCTGTTCGCCGAATACAAGGCCAACCGGGCGGAGATGCCGTCCGAGCTGGCCCGGCAAATCCCCTACATCCGGCGCCTGCTGGAAGGGCAACGCATCCCCATCCTCGAATACCCGGGCTTTGAGGCCGACGATGTGATCGGGGCGCTGGCGGCGCAGGGCGCCAGGGCGGGATTGGAAGTCACCATCGTCTCCAGCGACAAGGACATGCTGCAACTGGTCACGCGCGGCAGCGCGCGGAGCGGCGAAGGCGGCATCTCGGTGCTGGTCCCGACCAAGGACGACCTGGTTTGCGACGTGGCCAAGGTCGAGGAACTGATGGGCGTGCCGCCGGAGCGCGTCGCCGACGTCATGGCCCTGCGCGGGGACGACACCGACAACATCCGCGGCGCGCCGGGGATCGGGGAAAAGGGCGCCCGCGATTTGATCCAGCGCTTCGGATCCGCGGAAGCGGCCATCGAGCACGCCGCCGAAGTCGAGCGCAAGACGTACCGCGAGTCGCTTCAGAATTTCCGTGACCAGATCTTGTTGAGCAAAAAGCTGGCGACTATCGAAACGGCCGTTCCGGTATCGCTAGATCTCCAGGCCATTGCCGCCCACGAGCCCGACCGGGCGGCCCTGCAGCAGCTTTACACGGAGCTGGAGTTCCATGGCCTGGCTGAGGAGTTGTCGCCGGCGCCGGACA
>JAPKYU010000662.1 GCA_026394175.1 Acidobacteriota bacterium
CGTGATGTTCTGGCGCGGGACGTGCCGCAGCTCATCGAGCAGCACGGAAAGCACGCGCTGGCGCGGCATGGGCCGGGTGATGTCGGGGAAGACGATGGCGACGCGGTCCGCGGCGCGCACCGACCCGGCCAGCGGCGCCGCGCCCAGGGGCGCGCGCAGGGCCGCGCGCAGCGCCGCGGCTTCGTCCGGCAGCACCGGCGCCTGCCGCGCCTCCAGCACCGTGGCCCCATCGGGCACCTCGACGGACAACCCCCCGCGCCCGTACTCGAGCGTGATCCGCATCAATGGCAGGATATACCCAAAATAGTCGACGTTTACGCCTGGACTCTCGGAGTGCCCTGCAACCTTCTCAACGCAGAGGCGCAAGCCCGCCCCGGCGTGCCGGGGAGCACGCCGAGGCACGCAGAGGGTTTCTCTGCGTTTTCTCCGCGCCCTCCCCGGCACGCCGGGGCAGGCCTGCGTCTCTGCGTTGAACCGTCAGTTCTTAGAATCCGTGGATCACACTTCCAGCTTCCACGGCGTGCGGTACCTGGCCTTCAGGTGGGGCCTGGCGTGCGACTGGAGCACCGCGTAGTTCTTGTCGTCCCAATCGACCCGCATCTTGAAGCGCATGGAGATGTTGGCCAGCAGGGCTGTGATGCTGCTGCGCACGCAGGTCTCGATCTCGCTGATCGGCTTCTGCCGCGTCTTGATGCACTCGATGAAATTGTTCCAGTGCGGGCCGTTCATGTTGCGCAGCTCCGGGCTCTTCTCCTCCGCCGCCTGCACGCCCGACTCCTTCACCGGAGTCACCCAGTACCCGCCGCGGTTCACCACCAGCGTGGCCTTGGTGCCGTGGAAGGCGGTGCCATATCCCTGGTCGTAGATCTGCAGGGGGTTGCAGGTGCGGCTCTCGTAGCAGGCCAGGAAGCCGGGGTAATAGAAGGTGGCCAGCAGGGTGTCCGGGGTCTCGGTATTGTCGGTGACGTAGAACTTGTCGCCGTTGGCCACCACCGCTTTGGGCATGGCCTCGTTGAAAGCGCACTGCAGCGGGTCCAGCAGGTGGACGCCCCAGTCGGTCATGGCGCCCCCGGCGTAATCCCAGAAGTACCGGAAGCTGGAAAAGCGCTTGGGCGCGACTCCCCAGCGGTTGCGGTTGAAGGGGCGCTTGGGCGCCGGCCCCAGCCACATGTCCCAATCCAGGCCGGCCGGCGGCGCCTCGTCGGGTGGATTCCCCAGGCCTTCCTTCTTCGTCAGGCCGGCCTGCCAGGTGCGGCAGAAGGTGATGTCGCCGAGCGTCCCGCTCTTGACGATCTCCATGGCCTTCTGGAAATAACCGCCGGAGCGCTGCATGGTTCCCGCCTGCACTACGCGGTTGTACTTGCGGGCCGCCCGGATCATCTTGACGCCCTCTTCCACGTACACGCAGGCGGGCTTCTCGACGAACACGTCTTTCCCGGCCTTACACGCCTCCACCATCATGTAGGCATGCCAGTGGTCCGGCGTCGAGATGCACACGGCGTCGATGGACTTATCGGCGATGATCTGGCGGAAGTCCTTTACGGCCTTGGCCTGCTGCCCGCCTTTCTGGGCCGCGGCCACCGCTTTCTCCAGGTGCGGCTCGTAGACATCGCACACCACCACGGCCTGCGCCTGCGGGTTCTTCATGGCGAAGCCCAGGTTGCCCATGCCCATGGCGCCCATGCCGATGAAACCTACGGCCACCCGCTCGTTGGCGCCTCGCACCCTGCCGGTGAAGATCGAGGTTGTGAGCGCGGCGGCGCCTCCCACCGCTTTCAGGAAATCCCTGCGCCCGGTGGCGTCGTCTTGATGCGCTGAATTCATCATTTCGGTCCTTTCGCGTCCCGGCAACGGCGTTGCCGCACGATTAGCGATCCCCAAGGTCCGCACAAGTATATCGCTGGCGCTCTGGGCGGCTGACCTTTTCTGGCCGGGGGAAACGGGGGGAAGGCGAGGCGGAGAAAGCAGAAGTGGCAGAAGCCCATCCCACTGTTTTCGTTTGACATAGCCGTGTGCGCGTGTTACACAGTCTCAGTCCTGACGGGTTAAAAAAGACTAATCCCCCCTTTTTCCGCGCTCCCTGCGCCATGCGAGGTAGAAGTTGCGGGCTCGAAATATTGCGTTTGCAACCTGGGCCCGTCTGTGTGGATTGGTATGCCTTCTGCTGTATCCGCTCAACCGCGTCCCGCTGCGAAGCGGTGAGCCCGGCGGCGCCAGGCAAATTCACGCGCCTGCGCCCGCCCCGCACCCCAATCCGGCGCACCCCAATCCGGCGAGCCCGAATCAGGCCCACCCGAATCGGGCGCGCCCGAATCGGGCCCGCCTGGTCGGCGACTACGGGCGATTGCCCCTGCAATTCGAGGAGAACCGCGGGCAGACCGATGCGCAGGTGAGCTTCCTGTCGCGTGGCGCCGGCTACGCGCTGTTCCTCACCCGCGACGAGGCGGTCCTTCAATTGCGGCGTGCGGATCCCGGATCGCGGAATGACGGCGACGGTCGCCCTGGCACTCCGCATTCCGCACTCCGCACTCCGAAATTGGGCCGACCGGCGACGCTCCGAATGCGGCTCGTCGGTGCCCA
>JAPKYU010000278.1 GCA_026394175.1 Acidobacteriota bacterium
GTTCGCCGCTGGCGCCGGTGGTGATTGTCGAATTCAGCGACCTGCAGTGCAGCTTCTGCAAAGGCATGTCCGGGATGCTCCACAGCGAGATCATGCCCAAGTACGACGGCCGAGTTCGGCTGGTCTTCAAGGATTTCCCGCTGCCCCAGATCCATCCCTGGGCCATGCCCGCCGCCCTGTTGGGCCGCTGTATCTACAAGCGGTACGGCGATGCCCCCTTCTGGAGTTACGAGCAGTGGGTGTTCGACAACCAGGCGGCCATCACCCCTGCAAACTTCAAGGAGAAAACGGCAACTTACGCCAGGGAGAACAAGCTGGACGGCGCCCAATTGGCTGCCTGCATGGAGCGGCAGGAAACAAAGGATGCCGTCGAGCGCGACATGTCCGAGGGCACTTTGCTGCAGATCAACGCCACCCCAACGCTGTTCATCAACGGACGCCGCATGGTCGGCAACCAGGGGGCGGTTCTGTTGGAGCAGACTATCAACGCCGAGTTGACGCAACTTCAGGGCAAGAAATAAGCGCGGGTCGCGGCTCGGTTGGGGGGACGGCGGCCCAATAGGGCTGTTACCTTAGGGAATTGGACCTAGCCGCGCGTAAGGTGAAAAAGTCCAAGATTTGCGCGCAACTTTTGGTTCCTGCAGTCGTCTAAGGAATACAGATCCCCGTCAAGAGGCGGGCGTGCTCACCCCAACCCCAAACCCAGCGCCCGCCTCTATTTTTTCACTCTGCCGGCAGCGCCCCCGTCTCACCTGCGCCTGTTTCACTCCTCCAGCAGGTTGACCTCGCGGATGGGTCCTCCGGAAAGCGGAACGCGCAGCGTCTTGATCTCCGATGGACGGAAGCGGCCGGTCCAGCGGCGGCGAACGAGCCCCAGATCGAGCGTGGCGGTAACCGCGCGCCCGGCGGTTTCGTAGCAGCGCACGATCAAATCCTCGCCATCCTCGGCTTTCTTCACTGCGGACACCACGACGTTGGGGGCATCCACCGAAAGGAATGAGGCGGACAGCGGGCGCCAGCCGGCATGGACACCCTGGTAAACCACCGGCGCCGGCGCCACGAACTGCTCGGCCAGCCGGACGATGCCCGCCTCCTGCCACGCCCCGCCATGCGGCGCCAGCAGCATGCGGAACGTCTGCCGGCCCTGGTCCTGCCAGACGTACGGAGCGCCCCGATCGAGCTTCCGCGGGTCGTGGTGCGCGTAGACGGCGCCGCGCGCGATGGAGACGCGCAGGTCTCCCCCCTGCACGCTGTAGCCGTACTTGGCGTCGTTGATGACGGCCAGGCCGAAGGCGCTGCCCGCGCGGCTCCCGGCAAGGTCAACCCAGCGCTGACCCGGGTCTTCTTCGCCCTCGGCGCGGCGAACGATATGGCCGTAAGCCACCTCGTAGGTGGGCGAGGGATTTTGCACGTCGACCGGGAAGGACAGCTTGAGCATTTTTTGATGCTCGTGCCAGTCCAGCGCCACGCGCGCTTCCAGCGTCCGGCTGCCGGCGTAGAGCAGCCAGTCGGTTTCCAGTTCCGAGCGTCCGTAGCGGCTGCGCACCCGCACCACGGCGCGCAGCGGGCCGTTTTCCATCACCCGGAATTCGGCGTCCGCGAACCGCCCGATTTCCTTCGAGTAATCGCGAACGCCGTGGCTCCAGGTATCGCTGGGGTCGTCGAGCACCACGGCGCGTGCCCCGCCGGCCCCGGTGAACACCTGCCGGCCCGCCTGCTTGTCGAGAATCGAGAGGCTGCCGTCGGGCGCGAAGCTGACGCGCAAATACTCGTTTTCAAGCCCGCGCTCCGTGGCGGCGACCGCAGCGGCGGCCGGTTGCTGCTGCGCGGCGCGCCGCAACCGGAGCTGCCGGTATCCGAATGCCGGCACTTCGGCGCGGAAGACCAGCCTGGCGCGCGACCCGGTCACCGTGGAGGCCTGTGTCCATTGGTGTGGGATCGACGCGCCGCGCTCATCTTCCAGAATTGAACCGGCTTCCCCCGTGCGGCTGCCATCGGGCAGCCGCTGCGGCCAGTCCAGGTCGTATTCGACGTCGAGGGCGGCGGGCCAGGCGTGCGGGTTGAAAACCACCAGGTATTCCGAGCCGGGGTCGGCGGCCGGCGTCTGCCAGGCGATGGTTTGCGCCGCGCGGTAAAGCGCCTGGCCTGCGGTCTCCATGGCGTAGCCGTGGGCGTTACGGGCCGCTTCGTAATGCTCCGGCAGGGACGTGCCCGCCATGATGTCGTGGAACTGCTGGAACAGGACCTTCTTCCATGCGGCGGTGAATTCCGCCTTGGGATAGGGAAGCCCCGCGAGGACAGACCCGAGCACGGCCAGTTTCTCGCCGGTCACCAGCATCGCTTCCGTCGCGCGGTTGTTCTTCTTGATCTCCGCCATGGCCGTGTAGCAGCCGACCGCGTGGTGCTGCAGGTCGTCGCGGACCACAGGCAAGTCCAGGCCGGGCATCTTGCGGATCTGCTGAAAATACCGGTCCGGGGTGCTGAACAGCGCCTGCGGGGCCCCCGGCTGCTTCTGCACTTCGAGGATGGACTGGATGTTCAAGCGCGTGGGGCCGCCGCCGTGGTCGCCGACACCGTAGTAAGCCATCAGCGTCCGGACCGGCTCGCGCAGTTCGCCGATCATCCGGCGCAGGCGCCCCTCGACCGGCGCCCGATCGACATAGCTGAACGGGATGCGGTAGGTGAGCAGGCGCGTGCCGTCCGGGCCTTCCCACCAGAACAGGTCGGCCGGGAGTTTCTTCTCGTGCTGCTCGGGCCGCATCATCACGTAGTTGTCCATACCCTCGAGCTTGTAAATCTGCGGCAGGGTGGCCGGGTGGCCGAACGAGTCGGGGTTGAAGCCGGTCGTGGAGATCCGTCCGAACAGTTGCCGGAACAGCCGCTGGCTGTAAAGGCCGTGGCGCGCGAACGATTCCCCGGAGGGGATGTTCATGTCCGGCTCGACCCACCAGCCGCCGACCATGCCCCAGCGGTCTTCCTGAATCCGTTTGCGGATTTCCTTGAGCATCGCCGGATCGTTCTGCGCCACCCATTCGTAGAATTGCGCGGAGCTGGCCGTGAAGGCGAAGCCGGGCGTCTCCGTCATGCGGTCCAGCACCGAGCGAAACGTCCCGTGCACCACCGACAGCCCTTCCTGCCAGGGCCACAGCCAGACCGGGTCGATGTGGCCGTTGCCGATCATGTGGAACTGGTACTGGGCGGCCTCCGGCGGCCAGGCTTTTTCCTGCGCGGCAGCGGCACGGGAGGCGGGCACGGCCAGGCAGGCAAACAACGCGCAAACAAGTCGTACGTGCGGCAACAACATGCGTCCATGCTACACCATGACCCTCGCTCACCACCAAGACACAAAGAACTCGGCGCCTGGATTTCTTGGCGCTCCAAGAATCGCAGAGTACAATCCTGGTATGGACTTCTTCGACAAGCTGAAGGAAGGCATCGACAAGGGCGTGAAGACGGTCGGCGTGAAGTCTCGGGAGATGGTGGATGCCATAAGCGTCAAGAACCAGCTCGCGAATCTTCGCGATGAAAAGCGGACGGCCTTGGAGGAACTCGGCCGCCTGGCTTACGCCGCCTTCCAGGACGCTCCGCCCCTCGACCCGGCGATGCGGGAAAAGTGCGAAGGCATCAGCGCACTCGACCAGCGCATTGCGGAGAAGGAACGGGAGCTGGAGGCCATCCACCGCAAGGCCGATGAGGCGCTGGCCGAAGCACCGAGTCCGCCCGCGGCGGCGGCTCCGGCGGCCCCGCCGGCGGTCTGCGCCTGCGGAGCACCGCTGCGCGAGGACGCAAAATTCTGCTCGGCGTGCGGCAAGCCCGTTCCGCCGGCTGCGCCGCCCGCCGCCTGATCGGTTGACGGCCCGCTCCCCTGCCAGTTAGCATTCAGCCTACGAGGAAGTGGCCGCGCTCCAGGACAACCAAGTTTGTTTTAAACTAGATGGGAAACTGGACACGCCGCTGCCGCTGCGGCATTCCGGGTGCCTTATGGACAATCGGGCCGGCGAGCTTTTGAGAGAAACGAAGGCAGTTCTCCGGGAGATCTACGGACAGCGTTTGCGGGGCGTGTATCTTTACGGCTCGTACGCCAGAGGCGAACAGGACAACGAATCGGATTTCGACATTATTGTGGTACTCGACCAGTTGGGCCACTACGCGGCCGAGATCGAACGGACAGGAGACGCGGTCTCAAGCTTGTCGCTGAAGTACGAAGTAAGCATCAGCCGTGTGTTCGTGTCGGAGCCGGATTGGCAAACGGGCAACAATGCTTTCCTGATGCATGCGCGTGAGGAAGCAATCCTCGCATGAAAGAACGGACACAAAAGTTCCTGTTCAAGGCTTCCGGAGCGATTCGGGCGGCGGAACTCCTTCTCAACGACGAGCCCGAGTTTGCGGTGGGGCGCGCCTACTATGCTCTGTTTTATATCGCCGTAGCTCTGCTGGCCGAGAGGGATCTCTCATTCCGAAAGCACGGCGGGGTTCATGCCGCATTCGCAGAGCACTTCATTAAGAGCGGACTCCTCGACGCCAAATACCATCGCTGGCTTCTTGATGCTTTTGACCAGCGGCTTCAGGGCGATTATGGGGTTGATGCAACCGTAACGGCTGACGACGCGGAGCACATTATCGAGCGCGCCAAGCAATTCCTGCGCGCCAGCGAGGTTTACCTGGGAAAGGAAGCGTAGCCGCCCGCCTACACGACCCAGCTCGGAGGAAACGCCAGGGCCTTACTCGCTTTTCAGGCTGCGCTCCATCAGCTCGCGGACGGCGTCGCGGGGCGGTTTGCCCTCAAACAACATGGCCTTCATCTGCTCGATGATGGGCATCTCCACGGAGGCGCGGCGGGCCAGATCGACGGCGGCCGTTGTGGTCTTGATGCCCTCCGCCACCATGCGCATCGAGGAGACGATGTCGGCCAGGCTGCGGCCGCGCGCCAGCTCGATGCCCACCTGCCGGTTGCGGCTGAGGGCGCCGGTGCAGGTCAGCACCAGGTCGCCCATGCCCGCCAGGCCGGCCAGCGTTTCCTGGCGCCCGCCGAGGGCGCGCGCCAGCCGCGAGATTTCAGCCAGGCCGCGGGTGATCAGGGCCGCCATGGTGTTGGAGCCAAGCCCCAGGCCGTGGCAAACACCGGCGCCGATGGCAATCACGTTTTTCAGCGACGCCCCGTATTCCACTCCGGCCACGTCGGAGTTGGTGTAGAGGCGGAACGAGGGGCCCGAAAACTGCCGCTGCAGGTCCCGCGCCAGCTCCAGGTCGTCGGAAGCGATCACCACCGCGGCCGGCTCGCCTGCCGCGATCTCCCGCGCGAAAGTTGGGCCCGAAAGGACAGCCAGGCGCGGCTGGAACCGCTGCCCCACCACCTGCCGGATCACCTCGCTCATGCGCAACAAGGACTCGGTTTCCAGGCCCTTGGTGGCGCTGACGAATTTCATTTCCGGCCGCAGCAGCGGCAGCATCTGGTTGTAGAGCGGCCGGCAATAGTGGGAGGGCACCACCGTCAGCACGGTCTCGGCATCGGCCAGCGCTTCGGCCGGGTCGTTGGTCGGACACACTTTGTCCGGAACGCGGAAGCCGGGCAGAAACACTTCGTTCTCGCGGCCCTTGCGCACCTGCTCGCAGATGTCCTGCTCGTAAATCCACAGCGAGATGGGCCGCGCGTTGCGGGAAAGCACGATCGCCAGCGCCGTGCCCCAGCTCCCTCCCCCGATGATGGCCAGCTTTTTCATTTCGGATTTCCGATTGCGGATTGCGGATTTCGAACGGGGGTGAAATCCGCAATTCGCCTTTATGTGCGCCGCAATCGCAGGCGGTTTTCGGTGCCGGCCAGCAGCCGGCGGATGTTCGATGAATGCTTCACGATGATCAGCGCCGCGCAGGCGAAGGCGCCCAGCACCACCGGGCGCTGAGGCGAATCCAGCAGCAGGGCCAGCACCGGGAAGGAGGCTGAGGCCACAATCGAGCCCAGCGAAACGTAACGGAACGCGGCCAGCGTGATGGCAAACACCACCAGCGCCAGCAGGATGGAGCGGGGCGCCAGCGCGGCGAACACTCCCAGGGCGGTGGCCACGCCCTTCCCTCCCCGGAAGCGAAGATACACCGGGAAGGTGTGGCCGAGCAGGGCAGCAACGGCCGCCGCCGCAATGACCCACGGCGCTCCGCCGGTCAGCCGCGCCGCCAGCCACACCGCGACGTAGCCCTTGGCGGCGTCCAGCAGCAGCGTAGCGATGCCCGCGGCCGGCCCCGCCCGGCGCATCACGTTGGTGGCGCCGATGTTCCCGCTGCCTTCGGCCCGGATGTCGCGCCCCGACCGCGCCCTGTAAATCAGGTAGCCGAAGGGGATCGCGCCCAGCAGGTAGGCGCCGAGAACCACCAGCACGGATGTCGCCCACATACTCCTCAACCCCCGGCAAGTTTAGCAGAGTGTAGGCTGTAGGCTGTAGGCTGTAGGCTGACGGGTGACCGGCGTGGTCCGGTCGGGATCTGCCAACACGAAGCCGCTCGGACTCCGGGCGGCTGAACGGCCCACAGCCTACAGCCCACGGCCTATAGCCCAAACGTTTGCAGCTTGGTGTGTTGGGCGCCGGCGGGCGCGAGTTTGCTTTCGAACAGGAAGAATTCGGTTGCCGTAAAGCCGCCGAAATCGTCGTTGCGGTGCGCTTCCCAGACCGCCGCAGGCAGCTCCACGCGGCGGCCTTCGCGGGTGCGTCCCAGCGTGAGGTGCGGCGAGAACGGCCGGCGCTCGCGCTCGACGCCGAACCGTTCCATGGCCGCGTCGATGGCCTCGGCCAGCCGCGCCAGTTCCGGCGGCGATTCCACGCCCACCCAGAAAACCCGCGGACGCCGCTCGTTGGGAAAGCAGCCGAGGCCCCGGAAACTCAGCGCCAGCGGGCCCGGCCTGGGGACGGCTTGCAGCGCCTCGGCCATCTCAGCGAGCTTCGCTTCCGGCTGCTCGCCGATGAACTTCACCGTCAGGTGCATGGAGTCGGGCGCCACCCACTTGATCTCCGGGGCGCCGGCCCTCAGTTCCCTCAGCAGGCTGCCGACGCGGGCCCGCACGGCGGCATCGAGATCGAAAGCAATGAATAAACGCATAGGCTACAGGCTGCAGGCTA
Organism: Acidobacteriota bacterium; assembly: GCA_026394175.1. Classification (GTDB taxonomy): domain Bacteria; phylum Acidobacteriota; class Terriglobia; order JAJPHL01; family JAPKYU01; genus JAPKYU01. The sequence goes on from JAPKYU010000278.1 coordinate 7,107, forward strand.
CAGGCTGCAGGCTACCAGTCGAAGGCTTCCAGCACGGTCTTCCTGCAGCCTGTGGCCTGTAGCCTTATTTTACGCGGCGGCGGAGCATGTCGAGCGCCGTCTGGCTGGCCTGCAGGCGGACGCGCTCGCGCCCGCCGGGATAGCGCTTCTCGACCACCTCCGCGGCCCGCCCCTCCTCGGCCAGGGCCAGAAACACCAGCCCCACCGGCTTCTCCGGCGTGGCGCCGGACGGCCCCGCAATGCCCGTGATGCCCAGGCCGAAGTCGGCGCCGAAATGACGGCGCACCGATTCGGCCAAAATGCGCGCGGCTTCGGCGCTGACGGCCCCCGCGGTTTCGAGCACCGGCGCGGGGACATCCAGCCAGCGGGTTTTCACCTCGTTGCTATAGGCCACGATGCCGCCCAAGAAATAGCGGGAGCTGCCGGGAACGCGGGTCAGCCGCTCGGCCAGCAGGCCGCCGGTACAGCTCTCGGCAACGGCCACCGTCTTCGCTCTCACGGTGAGGTACGCCCCGACGACTTCCTCCATCGTCCGGCCGTCGTCGGAGAAGATGTGGTCGCCCAGCGCCAGTTCGAGGCGGCGGGCCAGTTCGTTCAGCGCCTCGCGGGCCTCCGCCTCGCCGGCGCCGGCAGCCGTCAGGTGCAACTGAATCTCCCCCGGGGAAGCAAGAATCGTGGTGGTGGGGTTGTGGAACTTCTGGTAGATGGGGGCCGCCCTCTCGTCCACCTGCGACTCAAAGAGGCCGGCGATTTTCAGCACGCGGGTCAGGATCACGCCGCGGGGAGCGATCTTTTCCAGGCGCGGGCGGCACTCCTCTGCGAAGATGGCCTGGAGTTCGACGGGGACGCCGGGCAGCAGGATCAGCACCCGCTCACCGGCGCGGAGCCACTGGCCGGGCGCGCTGCCTTGGGAGTTGGCCAGCAGTTCGGCGCCCTCCAGTATCATCGCCTGGCGTACGTTGATTTCCGGCATGCGGAGGCCGCGGTCGCGGAAGCGCCGCTCGATGGTTTCCAGGATGCGGTCCTCGCGGGACAAGCTGCGGCCCAGCGCCCGCGCCGCGCCTTCCCGCGTCAGATCGTCGGCGGTGGGGCCCAGGCCGCCGGAGACGATAACCAGGTCGGCGCGCTCCAGCGCCTCGCCGATAGCCGCGGCGATTCCCTGCTCGGAATCTCCGACCACGGTTTTTCGTTGCAGGCCGATCCCCAAACCCTGCAATTGCTCGGCGAGAAACAGGGAGTTGGTATCCAGCCGCTGGGCGCCCAGCAATTCGCTGCCGACGGCGATGATCTCGGCGGTCATGAACTCAAGCTGTCAGCTATCAGCTTTCAGCTTTCAGCTATCAGCTTCATCGTTGTTGACAACGCCGGCTTCGACGCCCATTTCTTCAAACTGATAGCTGACAACTGATAGCTGATAGCTTCACAGCAAAGGCAAGCCCTTCGTGACCCAGTTGACGCGGAATACGGCGTTGGTGCTGGCCACCACGATGGCCGGCCCGGCGGCGAAGGCCAGGCCCACCAAGCCGGTGCCCGAAATGACCAGTTCCGCTTTCCCCTCGGGAGTAATCCGCACGATCCCCTTGCGTCCTGCCAGCGAGGCCGCCAGATACAGGTTGCCCTCGACGTCGAAGGCCAGGCCTTGCGGGCGGCCCAGACCCCGATAAAAGACTTCCGCATCGCCGGCCGTCGAAACCCGGTAGACCGCGTCGTAACTGGATGTGGTTGGGCCGGTCACATAGAGATAGCGGTCGGGGCCGAAGGCCAGGTGATAGGCTGAGATGCTGGGCTCCAGCGTGGCGAACACGAAGATCTGGCGGTCGGGGCCGATCTTGAAAACCGTGCCGCTGCGGTCGCCGACGTAGAGGTTGCCGTGGGCGTCGAACGCCAACCCGGTGGCGATTCCCATGCCCTCGGCATAGGGCGAGGCCGAGCCGTTGGGCGCCACCCGGTACACGGTGCCCTCGTGCCGGCTGGAGACGTAAAGCTGTCCGCCGCGATCGAAGGCCAGCCCGGAAGCGTTTATGATCTCGGAGACGAAGGGGATGGAGTGGTAATGGAGGTCGATCTTATAGAGGGAGACCGGAACCTTTTGGCCGCGCGCCCCGCTGAAGGTGGCGTAGATGTTGCCCTCCGCGTCCAGCGCCGGATTGGCGACGGGGTGCAGGTTGTCGGCGATGCCGACGCCGACCTCCAACTCGAAGGGCGGGCTGGAGCCCTGGGTGCTGGAGACGGTGACGGCGCCGCTGCCGGCGCCCTCCGGGATCCGCGCGATGATGAAATCAGCGGCGCCAATCACCACCTGCGCTTCCACCCCGCCCACTTCCACCCTTGGGCGGCAGTGGTTGCCGGCAGTGAACCCGCTGCCCCGAATCACTACCTCGCCGCCGGGAAGCGCGACGCCCGGCACGATCTGGTGTATCTCCGGTCTTTCATCCATGGGTTTCCGCTTAAAGAAGTATGAGATCCCTTTGCGCGCCATCGAGCGTTCTATCTCGTCAGAATCCAGGTTGCGAGGCGGGCGGCAGCAAAGGCATAACCGCCCGCCAGGCAATCGTCAGCCATGATGCCCCACCCGCGCGGCAAGGCTTCGCTCTTGCCCACCGGGAAAGGCTTGGAAATATCGAATATCCGAAAAAGTATAAAACCCGGCAGCCAATATTTCCAGCCTGCCGGGGCCAGTTGGCCGGCCGGTGCCGCGGCCAGCGCAATCATCTGGCCGGCCACCTCGTCCAGGACAACGCAGCCCGGATCCGGCTTGCCAAATTCCCGCTGGCAGACGCCCGCCGCCCATACCCCCGGCAGCAGCAGCAGGCCGGCGCCGGCCAGCAGCCAAAGCGGCGAAATCGCCGCGGGCCACAGCGCCACCGCAATGGCGACGGTGATGGCCGAAGCCAGCGTGCCCGGGGCCACCGGAACGTATCCGGCGCCGAACAAGGTGCCCAGCGTCACCGCCACGCGCCTGGCCACGCTATTGTTCTTGTCACTCGTCACTTGTCACTCGTCACTGAATTCTCCCGATCAGGTCGTAGTCCAGGGCCCGGGTGATCTCGACGGTGACAAAAGAACCGGGGGCGGGAGGCGGACCGGCCACATCGTTGACCAGCACCTTGCCGTCGATCTCCGGCGCCTGCGTCGCCAGCCGCCCCTCCCAGAGCAATTCGCTTTCGGCCGCAAGGCCCTCGAACAGCAGGCCCATCCTCCGGCCGACCAGGGCGCGGTTCTTGCGCGCCGAGATTTTCCGCTGCAGCGCCATCAGGCGGCGGCGCCGGTTGTGGATGGTGCGGCCATCGAGCTTGCCGCCCAGCCCGAAACTGCGCGTGCCCTCTTCATCAGAATACGCGAATACGCCCAGCCGGTCGAACTGGGCGGCCCGGACGAAGCCCAAAAGTTCCTCGAATTGCGCCTCCGTCTCGCCGGGAAACCCGACGATCAGCGATGTCCGCACCGCCACGCCGGGAATGGTCCGGCGGACGCGCTCGATCAGCTTCAGGAACCGGCCGCCGTCCTGGCCGCGCCGCATGCGCTTCAACACCTCGCGGCTGGCGTGCTGCAGCGGGATGTCCAGGTACTTCACCAGCGCGGGCCAGGCCGCCACCGTATCCAGCAACCTCTGTGTGACGCGGTTGGGATAGCAGTAGAGGAAGCGGATCCAGCCGGCGCCGGGCAATTGCGCCAGCCGCTCCAACAGCCGCGCCAGGCCGTCCTTGATTCTTAAATCTTCCCCGTACCGGGTCGTGTCCTGTCCGATGAGGTTGATTTCGCGGACGCCCCGGTGGAACAGGCGCTCCGCCTCGGCCACCACCGATTCCAGCCGCCGGCTGCGGAACGGGCCGCGCAGTTTCGGGATGATGCAGAAGCTGCACGGGTGGTCGCAGCCTTCGGTGATCTTGATGTAGGCGGTGTGCCGCGGCGTGGCCAGCAGGCGGGGCGTGGCATCGTCATACAGGTAAAGTGGCACGGCCTTCCGGCTGTGCTTCTCTTCGCCGGCGCAGACATCCAGGATTTGCTCGACCTCGTTGGCGCCGATCACCGCATCCACCTCGGGAATTTCCTTCCGAATCTCGTCGCGGTAGCGCTCCACCAGGCACCCGGCCACGATCAATCTGCGCGCGGCGCCCGTCTTCTTATGCCCGGCCATTTCCAGGATGGCGTTGATTGATTCCTGCTTGGCCGGGTGGATGAAGCTGCAGGTGTTGACGACCAGGATCTCGGCCTCTTCGGCGCGCGGGGTAAGCTCGTAGCCGTTGCGGGCCAGCAGGCCCATCATGACTTCGCTATCGACCAGGTTCTTGGGGCAGCCCAGGCTGACAAAGCCGACTTTTGGCAAACCAACCTCGTTTTCAGAACTGGAAAGAACAATTTTATCATCACGCCTGGGACCTTCACCACAAAGGCACAAAGAACACCAAGAAACACAAAGAGGGGTTCTTCGTGGTTATTTCTGGACGGGAATTTCGGCGACGTAGACCTGGGTGTGCCCGGAAACATCGGAAGCGTAGATGATCTTGCGCTCGTCCGGACTGAAGGAGGGATGGGGGTGGGTCCACTGCGGCCCGTAGACCCGGTCGGTGGCCATTTCCATCCAGCTCAGCGCCTTGCCTTTCTCCTGCTGCTGCGCCGCCGCGGCCCAGTCTTCGGCCACGGCGTAGCGCGATGTTTTCCACTGCGTTCCGCCGTTGGAGCTTTGCGGATAGCAGATGGTGCGGCGCTTGCCCGTACGCGCGTCGATGAGCTGGATGCCGATGTCCGGGTGGTTGGTGTCGCACAGCACCATAGCGCCGTCGCGGTTGGGGGTGATGTGCCAGGCGTTGAACTCGGCGATCATCGAGATGCGCCTTGTCTTCCAGTCCATGCGCTTCAGGGCGAACGGCCAGACGACGAACACCAGGTCGCCGGTGGAGCCGAGAAAAGTTTCGTGGACGATGAACTCGTCGTTGGAATGCTGGTACAGGCACTCCAGCCCGCTGCCGTCGCGGCGCACGCGGTGCATGCGCGGCGCCGGATCGCCGGAGAACTCGATCCACTCCGGCTCCAGCGGATGGAATTGCGGATGGATGATGGTGCGCGGAAAGCGCGTCACCACGCGCCAGTCCGAGCCGTTGGCGGCGGCCAGCACCACGCCGCTGCCCTGCGCGTCTTTCAGCGCCGCCGTCAGCCAGCGGCCGTCGGGGCTGAGGCTGCACTCGCCCAGTTGGCCGCCGGGAAACTCGGCCAGGCGCCGCTCGCGGCGCGTGGCCCGCTCCAGGGCATAGATGCCGCCCTTGCGGACGAAGAAAACCTCCTTGCCGTCGCGCCCCATCACCGCGGAAAAGGCGTGAATGGCATCGCCGGCGGTCAACTGGC
>JAPKYU010000498.1 GCA_026394175.1 Acidobacteriota bacterium
CCGCTGCGCCCGGGTCAGCATTTCGCCGGTATCCCGGATGGCGGCGATCACCACCGGCGTGCGCGCCGCCCAGGCCGCCGGCACCGCGAACGTGTTGGCGTAGAAACCGTAGCTGTGGACGATGTCGATGGCCTTCCGGCGGAGGTCCAGGGCGAACTTCAGGCTTTGCTTCCAGGCCCGGGGCTTGTACAGGCTGTTGGTCGGATACTCGAGAATCGGCGTCTCAGTGGCCTCGACCTCATCGAGAAACTGGCCCCGGCGACCGAAACAGCCCAGGTGCGGAAGGAACCGCGAGCGGTCCAGCGCGCGCACCAGGTTCACCAGTTGCCGCTCGGTTCCCCCGATGTAAAAAAAAGCGGTGAATTCCAGCAGCTTCACCAGCCCCGAGGCCCGTGCTGACGGCGTTGGCTCCAGCGTCCCTCTGTTCATTGTTCGCATTCCGGGTTACGCTCCTTCGGCTTCGCCCGCCTTAACCGCGCGCGGCAGCAAGCGGCGCAGCCCATCGGCGATAAACCGCTTCTCGCCGGCCGAGAGCAGGTCAAACCACAACAGCAAGCCCGCGTACGAAAGCATGTAGGCCGTGCCCACCAGGGCCAGCAGCGGCAGGTTGGGCAGGGCCACGAACCGCTTCACCAGCAGGGCCGGCACAGCGGCGGCGCAGCCCACGCCCAGCGTGGTCGCCAGGCTGCGCCACGGAAGGATGCCGCCCACACCCACCTGCATCAGCGTGCGGGCGCGCTCCAGCGCCAGCACCTTGGCCACCGCCGTCCCCAGGACCGTGACCAGCACCGCGCCCAGCAGGTGGAAGGACGAGATCGCCCAGTTGATCAGCACCGCGACCACGCCCAAACGCACCACGTTCATCAGCAGCAGGAAGCGCGTTTGCGCGTAGACGCGCAACAGCCCGTCGGTCTGGATGACGGCCAGCAGAATCACCGTGCACCACAGCGTAAAAATCGGCACGCTCTCCGCGTAGCGGCTGGTGAACAGCAGCAGGATGATGTCGCGCGCCGAGATGAACAGAAAGACGAAGATGGGGATGAAGATGAGGGCCAGCTTGCGGGTGGTGTCCCGCCAAATGAAAGCGGCCAGGTGGCGCCGTCCGGCGCGCAGTTCCTCGGCCATCCGCACCATCATCACGTTGCTGGCGGGCGTGGCCACGAAATCGACAAACGGCAATTGCAGGCAGCCGACCGCATAGATGGCGAACACGGCGGCGCTGAAGTGATAGGAGACGGCCCAGGAATGGTAATTGGCCTGGGCCACTTCGACCAGCACCGCCAACTCGAACGGGAGCGCGTAGGCCAGTTGGCGGCGCAGCAGGCCGGCGTCGGGGCGGAACTCGCCGCCAAATTCCCGCCGCAGATAAACCAGCGTGGCGGCCAGCCGTGCCAGGCCGAATACCACGATGGCGGCCATGACCCAGCGCAGGTCGCCGAACACGGCGGCAGCCAAAATCAGCAGGACGGCGCGCAGCATGTCCGACAGCGCATACGAGCCGGCGGCCCAGGTATGCCGCCGGCGGGAAATCATCACGATCTCCAGCAACGCGGTCACCAGCATCACCAGCAGGTAGAGACCGATGGCGGGCACCAACGGCGCCACCGCCTGGTTGCGCAGCCAGCCGGCGATATGCAGCCGCCCCATCCACAGCGCCGCCAGGAACGCCGCTCCGGCCCCCGCCAGCACCACCACCGAATTGAAGGCATAGCGGCCGGCGCGGGCCTGGTCGGTGGGGATGAAGTAGAACAGGCTCTCGGCCATGCCCAGTTGCGCAACACCCTGGATGGTGCCGTAAATGAGGAAAATCTGCTTGTAGGTGCCGAACGCCGCCTGGTCGAACACCCGCGCCAGAACCACCGGTGTGAAGAAACCCACCAGGAACGCCGTCATGCGGCCGCCGATCAACACCAGGGTGGATTGGAAGCCGGATCTCATGCGGCCGGGCTCCTCGCCCCGTTCCACTGGAAGCGCACCGTCGGGGCGGGGGCCGGCTGCGCGGCAGAGGCCCCGGCGTGCGGCTGAATCCTGGAGGCGGCCCCAATCAGGCCGGCCAAAATGTACGGGAACCAGGCCAGCACGAAGCCGCCTGACATGGCGCAGACAAAAAAGCCGAAGAACGACGCCAGCAGGCCGCGGACCAGGTTGGAGAACTTCTCCTGTCCCGCCGCGGCCGCCAGGCGCGCCGTCTTCCAGGCCCGATGCAGCGTCCAGGTGAAGAACAGGGACAGGGACAGGAAGCCCACCAGGCCCGTTTCGCTCAAAGCCTGCAGAAACGTGTTGTGGATGATCAGCCAGGTCCTGTAGGGGAGGTTTGCCGGAGCATAGAAGGGCCAGGCCACCGGCGAGCAGGTCAGGCCCACGCCAAACAGCGGGTGATGGACGAACATGGCGAGGGCGGTCTGGAAGGTGGTGATGCGCTGCTGAAAGCTGGCGTCCTGGCCCAGACCGCTAAACCCTTCCCCGCGCGTCCAGTAGAAGACGACGGCCAGGATGCCGGCGGCCAGCAGGCCGGCGGTCACCAGCCGCGCCGAGCTGCGGCGATGCAACAGCGCCATCAACCCCAGCGCGGCGAACAGCCCCAGCAGAGCGCCCCGCGAAAACGTCAGGTAAACAACGCCGGCGTAGAGGGCGGGCAGGCCCCACACCAGCAGCCGGCGGGACAACTTCAGCTCCGAGGCCAGCACCACGGCCAGGGGGAACAGGATCACCAGGCTGTGGGCCAGCTCGTTGGGGTTGCCGAAGGTGCCGACCCAGTGCAGCCGGCCTTCCACCGTGTTTCCATTCTGGAAGAAGCGCAACCCGCCCAGGGCCGGAAACAGGCCGGCCAGCACCATGGTCCAGACCACGCCGCGCAGGCGCTTCTCGGAATCCACACAGTTAAGAACCACGAAATAGAGGATCAGTATCTTGAGGAAATCGGCGGTGGACCGCGCCGCCAGCCCGGGCCAGAATGCGCCGAAAGCCGAGAGCGCGGCGGCGCAGGCGAAGGCCACCAGGAAGAAACTGTCCGGCCGGACCAACACGAAGCCGCGGCTGAACCACACCCTCTCCAGGAGCAGCGCGGCCAGGGCCAGCCCGCCAATTGTCAGCGCCGGCCTCACCGCCTCCAACGCCGGGTAAAGCACGGCGATGCTGGAGTAGAGCTGAAGCAGGAACAACAGCAGCAGCGCGTAGGAAAGTGAAGCCGACCCGGACGCCGCCGCCTGCGCCCGGGGCTTGAAAAAGGGCGTGGCGGGAGGCAACTTTACCTGCAATGTAGAGGACATGAACCTGATTCCCTCAGCTTCTGAGGCGCGTGGTTCGGTCGCGGCGGCGACCGCCGAACGGCCGCGCGACAATCACGCCGCCAGCCGCGTACTATCGCGCCCCGCAAAAGCGGAGAGCGACGGAATATCCCTGTACACCATCGCGCCGGCCGGAGGGCAGCCGTGGTTCTGTTGGCAGCGCACCACCAGGTCGTAGACCCACTTGAGCTGGCAGCTCAGGATCGGCGCCGAGAAAACGCCCCGGCTGTCCAGGCAGGAGTTTTCCCAAAGCAGTTTCCGAGAGATGGTCAACAGCGGATAGTTCTGGTCGTGATGCAGGCAGGTGGTGTATGCGTAACGGTATCCCGCGTCGGCGATGGCGTCGATGGCCGCCTTGTCGAAGCGGCCGCACGGATACGCGAAATGCCGGACAGGGGCGCCCAAATGCCGCTCCAGCTCGACCCGCGACCCCGCGGCTTCCGCTTCCATGCGCTGCCGGCTTTCGTTCGGCAGCAAGGCATGAGTGCGGGTATGCGAGCCGATGGTCATCCCGGCCCGGTGCATCTCCAGCACCATGTCCCAGTCCATCAGCCGCAACGGTTCCAGCGCCTCTTCCTCAAGCTCGACCTCCCGCTGAAGTGCCCGGATGACCCGGTAGAGTTCCGATTGCGGCAGCCCGTTCAGCAGGAATTGCATGGCCGGGAACGGATCGCTGAAAACGCGGGCCATACGGTCCAAACCCGGCAGCCACACGCCATGGTTCAGAAGGAACCGCGGCAGGGTACGGCCCTCGGCTTTCCAGCGGGCGAAGGCCCTCGCCAGCAGCAGGTACAACTCGTCGTGGGGGAGCAGGCGGCGGGTGCCGACCAGCCCCGGGCAAACGAACATGGCCGCCGGAATCCCCTTCTTCTTCAGCAGCGGGAAGGCATTCTCATAGACATCGCGGTAGCCATCGTCGAAGGTGACGACCGCCACCGGGGCGTCGAACCTGCCGCCCCACTGCATGCGCGCGCCCAGCTCCTCCAGCGAAATGAAGCGGAACCGCCGCCCGATCCAATCCAGGTGGCGTTCCAGCATCTGCCGGCTGATACACATGGCGGGGATGGCGTTCCAGCCGTCGGGTGTGTACCGCTCTACCACCCGGTGGTAGCCAATGACCGCGGGGGCCTTCGCCGAGCCGGTCAGGGTGGCGATCCAGTGATGGCCGTTGGTGCGCTCCAAAGCCCACGCGGTTCCCGACTTGATGACGTTACGAAACATGCACGGCTTTCCCTTAGCCCCGAATCCGGGCGCTGATGCTCTCCGCCATGCTTTTGGGGAGCAGTTGCCGTGCCATTCGGCGGGAGGCGCGGTCGAACAGGGCCGCCGCCTGGTACAGCAGGCCCCGGGCCGCCGGCGGGTAGAACCGCAGGCGCCCGAGCGGCCGTACCTGCCGCGCCCAGTGGGCCTTGTAGGGCTCCTCGCCGTGCAGCAGGTCGTACTCGGTGGCGCCCTCCTGGATAGCTCCCTGGATGCCCAGGCCCATGCTGACCAGCCCCACGCTGTACTTGCGGTATTCGGGGTCGAAGCCCGATTGATAGAAGTAGTAAACGCCGCCGAAGCGGAATCCGTACAGGGCGGCGGCGGGTTTGTCGTCCAGCCAGAGGACCGACAACCGCAACCAGCCGCGCTCCAGCGCCACCCGGCTGAACTCCTCGTGGAAGGAGACCAGGCCGGGCAGATGGAATGCGTCCGAGCCGTTCTCCCGCCCCTCCCATCGCTTGTTGTGCAGCTCGAAGAGCACGGCCAGCGCCCGGCGCCGCGATTCTTCCGAGCAAACCTGCTCCCAACGCATCTGGAATTGCTTGCCCAGGTTCTTGCGGCGGCGGTGGAAGTTGTAGCGATGTTCGGAACCGAGCGAGGCCAGGTAGGACTCCCAGGTCTGTCCGCCCAGATCGATGTAGGGACAGACATTCGCGGGCGACCCGGTGATGGTCCAGCCGCGCGCCGCCATCTCCAGCGCCAGTTCTTCAGCCAGGCAGGCGCCCTGGCGGAGCTGCCCCAGTTCCAGCACGATCTTTTCGGCGGCCAGCCATCCGGCCAGTTCCCGCAAGGCCTCCCGTTTGAATTCAGGCCGCGCAATCACGTCGAGATAATCGGAGCCGGTGACGGCCAGCGGCGCCAGTGCGGCCAGACGGCCGTCGCGACGCACGGCGGCTATGCGCAGCCGCTTCCCGCCCGAGAGGTGCTTCCACCAGGTATGAAGCCATTCCCAGGTGAGGAACAGGCAACCGGATGAGCCGGCGCTGAGCAGCTCCGTCCATTCGTCTTTGAGGGCCGCAAATGCGGCCTGATTCTGAATGACTTCGATCATGTGTTGGATGCGGGCGGCGCCCGTTACACTACCGACGATTCAGGACCGCCGGCGGCTTCAAAATACAGACGGACATGGGACGCGGATAAACGCAGGTTTGATCTGCCTTGAAAAATGTCGTACCGCCGTCCCCTCGGCATCCGCCCTGGCACCGCGATGGCTCTGGCCCGCGCCGCTGTTTTCTCCGGGTGGCCGCGGCGACCATGAGCGACTGCTATGGCCGCTCACGGGAGGCGTCGGGACTGAGCTTGTACCCCAGCCAGATGTCCTTGCCCGCGCCTTTCCGCAAAAAGTAGTAGAGCCCGGCCAGGGGCGCCCAGTTCAGGACCACGAAGATATAAGGAATCAGCAGCAGTTTCTTCATGCCGCCTTCTCCTCGGCATCGTTCACCGCGGCGGTATCTCCGGCGGCGTCCAAGCGGCCCGGCATCCGGGCGGAGGGAATACGCTGGACCCCCCGGCTCTCCGCCCGCCGTGTCGCGGCCCATCCCAGCACCGCCAGCCCGTACCAAGCCGACTGCGCGGCCATGGCCCAGAGATAGACACCGTCGCGCAGGAACAGGTTGGAAACCAGCAGCGCAATCAGCAGATGGGGGGCCAGCAGGCGGCCCATCTTGTGCGACCAAAATTGCCAGAACACCGGATTGCTGCGCGGCGACAGCAGCGCGGGCATCATGGCCAGCAACTGGTAGTTCCCCATCAGGGTGCGCACCTTCCTCCCGTACTCGATCTCCGGTGTGGCCGAAACGCGGTCGAAGGCCCGGGCCTTGGGCTCGAACAGCACGCGTTTGCCCGCCAGCACGGTGGCCATGGGAATGGCCACATCGTCCAGAATGGTTTCCTCCGGAATGGGGCGGAACAGGGAACGCCGGATGGCGTAAATAGCCCCCGTGGCGCCCAGCGTCGAGTGGATGTCGCTTTCCAGGGCGCGCAGCCGTTTTTCGTAGCGCCAGTAAAGACCGACGCCGCCGCCCGCCTCCCGCCCGGCCTCGTCCAGCAAAACCAGTTCGCCGGAGACGGCGCCGACCGAAGGATCGTCGAAATTGGCCACCAACTCCCGGACGGCGCTGCGGTCGAACCGCTGGCGCGCGTCGGCCAAAACCAGGATTTCGCCGTCGGCCACCGCCAGCGCCCGGTTCAGGGCCCCCGCTTTCCCGCGGTGCGGCGCGTAGTACACGCTATCGATCGTCCGGCCCGCGTACTTCCAGACCACTTCCTCGGTGCCGTCGGTCGGCGCATCCAGGGCCACGACAATCTGCATGCGGTCCCGCGGATAATCCAACTCCAGGCAATTGGCGATCTTGGCCTCGATCACCCGGCGTTCGTTGCGCGCGGCGATGACCACGGTCACCGAGGGCTCGATGGGGGCGCGGCGTACCGGTCGGGCCGCCAGCCGCCGCCACAGCAGGAGCAGCAGCGGGTAGCCGGCATACACGTAGAACAGCAGCGCCAGCGAAACCCAGAACACGATTTTTGCCGTTGCCGCCATCGCCGCTCCCCGCTATTCCACCGTCACGCTTTTGGCCAGGTTGCGCGGTTTGTCCACGTCGCAGCCGCGCATCACGGCGATGTGGTAGGCCAGCAGTTGCAGCGGCACCACCGCCAGCAGGGGGTTGAGCAGCGGATAGGACTCGGGAACGTGAATCACGTAGTCGGCCTTCTCGACGATGTCGGTATCCCCCTCGCCGGCGACGGCCAGCACGATGCCGCCCCGCACCTTGACCTCCTCGATGTTGCTCATCGTCTTGCGGTAAACGGCGTCGCGCGGCACCAGCACCACCACCGGCATTTCCGTGTCGATCAAGGCGATGGGTCCGTGTTTCATCTCTCCGGCCGGATAGCCTTCGGCGTGAATGTAGGAAATCTCCTTCAGCTTGAGGGCCCCCTCCATGGCGATGGGGTAGTGGACGCCGCGGCCCAGATAGAGGAAGTTGCGGTAGGAGCAGAGGCGGGCGGCCATGGCGCGGATCTCGTCGTTGCGATGCAGCACCTGCTCCAGCAGGTCCGGCAGCCGCCTCAGTTCGCGGGCGAAGCGGCGGGCCTCGTCCTCAGGCAGCACGCCGCGCAGGCCGCCGAGATGGAGCGCCAGCGCGCCGAGCGCGGCCAGTTGAGTGGTGAAAGCCTTGGTGGACGCGACGCCGATCTCCGGCCCGGCATGGGTGTACAGCACGCAGTCGGACTGGCGGGCGGCCATGCTGCCCACCACGTTGCAGATCGACAGCAGGGTCGCGCCGTGCTCGCGGCCTTCGCGCAGCGCGGCCAGCGTATCGGCCGTCTCCCCCGACTGGCTGATGCCCAGCACCAGCGTTTTGTCATCCAGCAGGGGGTTGCGGTAGCGGAACTCGGAGGCGTAGTCCACCTCCACGGGCAGGCGCGCCAGTTCCTCGATAAGAAACTTGCCCACCAGCCCGGCGTACAGCGAGGTGCCGCAGGCCACGATCTTGACCCGCTCCACCGCCGCCAGCTTCTTCGCATCGCCCAGTTCCTCGTCCAGCGAGACCACGCCCCGCTCATCCACCCGCCCCCGCAGGGTGTCGCGGACGGCGCGCGGCTGCTCGAAGATCTCCTTGAGCATGAAGTGCGGGTAGCCCTCTTTTTCCGCCATCTCGGCGTTCCAGGAGATCAGCTCCGGCTGCCGGGAGAGCCGCTTGCCGTCGGCGTCGCGCAGCTCGATGGAATCGCGCCGGATGACGGCCACTTCCCGGTCGTTGAGGAACAGCAACTGGCGGGTGTGGGGCAACAGGGCGGGCGCGTCGGAAGCGATGAAGTTCTCGCCTTCGCCATACCCCAGAACCAGCGGGGGGCCGTTGCGGGTGGCCACGATCTTCTTGTTGTCGTGGGTGGAAATGGCCACCAGGCCGTACACCCCCTCGACCTCCAGCACTGCCGCGCGGACCGCCTCCTCCAGGCTGCCGGTGAAGTGCGATTCGATCAGGTGGGCCATCACTTCGGAATCGGTCGCGCTCCGGAACACGTGGCCGCGGGCCGAAAGCTTCCGCTTCAGTTCCATGTAGTTCTCGATGATGCCGTTGTGGGCCACCAGGAAATGGCCGGTGCAGTCCACGTGCGGATGGGCATTGATCTCCACCGGACTGCCGTGGGTGGCCCAGCGGGTGTGCCCGATGCCGCACTGGAGTTCGCCGGCCGGCTCGGCCAGGCCGCGGAGTTTCTCTTCCAGGCGATCGATCCGCCCGGCCGCGCGCGTCACTCTCGGCGTTCCGTTATCCAGGATGGCAATTCCGCAGGAATCGTAGCCGCGGTACTCGAGGCGCTTGAGGCCGTCGATCAACAGCGGTGACGCTTCCCGTTTCCCGATGTACCCCACAATTCCGCACATGCTGTTTTTCCTCTCATGTACCGCCGGCGTCTCGCCGGCGACCCCTGACGTTGGATGGCCGCTTCGGGTCGCCGCGGCGACCCGGCGGGATGCCGCCAGCCCATGTCGCTACGCGGCGATCGGTCCCTGCCCGCACACGATGTCCCTGGCGCGGAAGGCGCCCTGGGTGAGTGAGACCACCAGCCGCGCCAGTTTGAGCGCATCGTGCCGGACCCGGGGTTCGTCCGGGTCGATGAGATCGGCCGAGACGGGCACCGCGCCCATCCCCGCGATTTCCTCGGCGTCGCTGGGCACGATGCGGGCCCCGGCCTGGAAATACTCGTGCTGCTGCCGGCCGCCAATGGGCGTGGAATTGAGCAGGCAGACGTCGATCACCCCGGCGCCCAGGTAGCTTTCCACCACCCGCAGGTGGTCGGCCGCGGTAAACCCCCGCGTTTCGCCCGGCTGCGTCATCAGGTTGCAGACGTACATTTTCAGCGCCGGCGACTTGCGGATGGCTGCGGCGATGGCCGGCGGAAGCAGGTTGGGCAGGGTGCTGGTGTAAAGGCTGCCCGGCCCGAGCACGATGGTGTCGGCGCCGGCCACCGCCTCCAGTGCTTCCTGGCTGACCTGGAATTGTTCCGGCTCCAGCCACAGGCGCCGGATGGGCAGCCCGGCCGAAGCGATCTGTCGCTCGCCGCGGGCCACGGCGCCATCGGCCAGCTCGGCGCACAGCACCAGCGGCGTCCCGCTGACGGCCAGCACCCGGCCGCCGGTGTCCAGAAGCTGGCTGGCCACCGACAAGGCCTGGTGCAGGCTGCCCGTCGTCTGGCACAACCCGGCGACAATCAGGTTGCCCAGGCTGTGGCCATCGAGCCCGTTGCTGCTGCGGAAGCGATGTTGGAACAGGTCCACCAGCGGCGAGGGGCGCCCCGCCAGCGCCACCAGGCAGTTGCGCAAATCGCCGACCGCCGGAATCCGCAACTCCTCGCGCAGCAACCCGCTGGAGCCGCCGTTGTCGGTGATGCACACCAGGGCCGAGATGCCGATCTCCGGCTGCCCTGCGCCCCCGGCTTGCGCCAGTTGCCTCAGCCCGCGCAGCAACACCGGCAAGCCGCTTCCTCCGCCGATGCCCAGAATTCGGATCATGTTTTACCCAAGACTCAATGCCCCTACCCGGCGCCCCGCGTCAGCGGCCGCGTCCGAAAAAAACAACCCGAAGTGTGCTCAACAAAATCCTGAGATCCAGCATGAGTGACACATGCTTGGTGTAATACAGGTCGTACTGGAGTTTCTCGTAGGCGTCCTCGACCGAAGCGCCGTACGGGTAGTAGACCTGGGCCCAGCCGGTGATGCCCGGCTTGACGTACAGGCGCAGGTCGTAAAAGGGGATGCGCTGGCGCAGCATGTTGACGAAATAAGGGCGTTCCGGCCGCGGGCCGACCAGGCTCATGTCGCCGCGCAGCACGTTGAAGGCCTGGGGCAGCTCGTCGAGACGGAATTTCCGAAGCCACCTGCCGATGGCCGTCACCCGGCTGTCGGCTTGGGCCGCCCACTTCGGCCCCTCTCCACTTTCCGCGTCCGCCCCCATGGAGCGAAACTTGTACAGTACGAAGTTCTTCCCGTGTTGGCCGGTGCGTAACTGCCGGAACAGCACGGGACCGCGCGATTCCAGCTTGACGGCCAGGGCGATCGCCAGCAGTGCCGGCCAGGTGAGCGCCAGCAGCAACAGTGCGCCGAGCCGGTCCGCCGCCCCTTTGATATAGCGGTACATGGCCGGAGGCCGGAAACCTTGGGAATAGATCATCCACGGCGCCTCCAGAGCATCCAGCCAGATCTTCCGGCTCCGCCGTTCGTAGGAATCCACCGCCTGTTCGACAACGACACCGCGCAATTTGCAGTCCAGAAGCGCCTCGGCGAGCTCGGCGGCGCGGATGGCATCGGGCTCGGCCACCACCACCCGGGTGACGCCGTGGCTGTGGACCCACTCGCGCAATTCGCTGGAGTACAGCAGGAAGCCCGCTTCAGCAGCGGCCGCAGCCGCCGATTGGGAATTCCCGTCCGCCGCCTGAGGCCTCCCCTGCCGAGCTTGTTGCAGTTCGGCGTAGAACTTCCGCCCCATGTCGCCGGTGCCCACGATCAGCAGGCTCTCCACCATGCGGTTCCGCTTCACGAGCAGGCGCAGCAGCCAGCGCGAGAGCAGCACGATCAGCACCGCCAGCGCCAGAAGCCGGATCGCCTGGCCGGGGCCGGGCGATAACTGCGGGCGGACGTAATAGGCCAGGCCGGAGACCAGCGCCGCGCCGCCGAGCGAAGTCAGCAGGCGCCGCGCGAAGGGCCGCGCGTCCGCCTCGGCAAGGCGCTGGTCCAGGCCGTTGACGTAAAGGAAGACCTGAAAGGCGGCCAGTAGCAGCAGCAGGCCGGCGGCTGCCTCGCGGCTGGTGAAGACCAGTAGCGCCCCGGACATCGCCGCCAGCGCCGCCAAAAACAAGACACTGGCCCGTATTTCCTGGTAGTGCCACACCCGAATCATGAGGGCTCAACTCTGCCGCCGTTACCTGGCGGCAAGATAATGTTTGCTGTAATACTCGTAGGCATACGCGTAACGCGAACGCCTGTAATCGATATCATTCAAGACCACGCCGAGAATATTCGTGGCCTGAAAGCTTTCCACGGCCCGCTGGAACAGCTCCTGGCGGGTGTAGCGGGCGCGGACCGCGAGCACCACGCCGTCGGCCAGGCCGGCGAGGATGTGCGCATCGACGATGGGCAGCGTGGGCGGCGCGTCCACCACGATGAAGTCGAATTCCTTGCGCAAGCGGTCGAACAAGGAGCGGGCGCGGTTCGAGGCCAGCAATTCGACCGGGTTCTCCAAGCTGCCGCCGCCCAACATCACGTGCAGCCTGCCGATCTTCCAGGTATATTTCAAAACCTCGTCGGAGGAGTCCAGCAACAGGTCGCTGAACCCCCGGCCCGGCCGCAACCCCAGGTATTCATGGATGCGCGGCTTGCGCAGGTCGCTTTCCACCAGCAGGACGCGGGCGTCGCTGTTGGCGGCCAGCGCGAAGCTCAGGTTCAACGCGGTCAGCGTCTTTCCCTCGCCGCCGACCGAACTGGTCATCAGCACCACCGGCGTCCGGCTCCGGCTCAGTTGCTGGCGCGTCTTCAGGGCCAGGATGCGGTACTGCTCGGCCGCCACCGATTGCGGGTCGCTCAGCGTCACCACGCGGCTGCGGTGAAGTGCGGGGATGGACAGCAACACGGGGGAACCGGCGCCGTCGGCCACCGGCGGCACGGCGGGCACCGAAGACACTTTGGGCGGGGCGATGGCCTTCTTCGGATCCCCGGAGATGGAAGGAACGGTGGACAGCACCGCGACGTTGGTGAAGGTCTGGAATTCGTCGATGGTGTTGAACGAGGTGTCCATCTGCTCGCGCGCAAAGGCCAGGCCCACGCCCAGCCCCAGGCTGCACAGCAGGCCGGCGGCCAGCAGCAGCGAGCGCTGGGGCCCGACCGGCGCTTTGGGCACCGCAGCCGGCTCCACAATCCGGAAGCTGGCGCCCCGCGTTTGCTTCTGCAGCCGGCTGGCCAGCCGCGCCAGTTGCTGCTTGTCGAGCAGGGCGGTGTACTGGCTGCGCGTGGTGTCGTAATCGCGCGCCAGGTCGGCCAGCGCCGTCTCGTGCGCCGGCGTGGAGCTCAGCCGGCGCTGGGAGACGGTGAGTTGCCCGTTCAACTGCGCGATCGCCGCCTGGTAGCTCTTCAGCCGCTGGTCCAGCGACTCGCGCTCTCCCTTCAACGCCAGGTAGTGCATGCGCGCCACCGAGGGCTCGGGCACCACTGTCTGCAGCGGCCGGGCCGCCGCCACGGCCTCGGCCTCGCTCAGCTCCGTCTTCAGCCGCGTGACTTCCGGGTGCCGCGCCGTGTACTTGGCCTGAGCCTGCTTGAGGGCCAGCTTCATTTCGCCCACCTTGACTTCCTCGGGTGAGCGCTCCCTGGGGGCGGGCACGGCCGGCTTCAGCACACCCTGCTTCTCCAGTTCCTTCATCTCGGCGTCGACGGCCACCAGCCGCGCCTGGTCGGTGGCCAGGCGGTCGCTCTGCGTCTGGAGGGCGAAGCGCGCCGAATCGATGGACCGCAGGTTGACATCGCGGTTGTCGGGCAGCTCGTCCGAGGCCTTCTGCTTGTACTGGCGGAGGCGCGCCTCGTGGGTGTCGAGCTTGCTGCGCAGCCGCGTGACCTCGGCGTCGAGGAAGTCGGTGCTGTCCTCCACCCGCTGGGTTCGCAGGTCGGCGAAATACTGGGTGAGCAGATCCGCCAGGCGGTTGGTGATGGCCGCCGTCTGGGCCGCGTCCGAACCTTCGAAGCCAATGTAGAAAGCGTCGTCGCTGTCCACCGTCACCTTCATGCGGCTCTTGATCTCCTCCATGCCGCGGGGAGAGGGCGCCTGGCGATCGGCGGCCAGGCCGAACTCGCGCGCCGTCTGGTCCAGCACGGCCGGGCTATACAAGCCTTCCCGAATGGCCACCAACTGCTCCTGGACCCTGGCGGCCGGGTCGCCGCCGACATAGGCCTGGGCCGCGGGCCTCTGGTTGGCCAACAGCGCCTGGGCGCGGTAGCGCACCGGCAGCCGGTGCACGACAGCCGTGCAGGCAGCGGCCGCCACCAGGACGGTCGCCCCCGCCAACAGTTTCCGGCGCCACAGTATATCCAGCACCGCGTATGCCGTAATTTCCTTGCTTCCCAATGTCAATGCCATCGCTATTTGTCCTCTACCTTGGTGCGCTCGGTGCCGGAGGCGGCCTCGGCGGCGGGAACGCCGACATCCACGGGCGCGCTCCGCCGCCGCTTCACCATCTCCGCGGTCGGGAACAGGACCACCTCCAGGCCGCCGAAGTACCGGCGCCGGTCGATCCCGGCTACGACCAGGGAGTTGGAGTTTTGCCTGTACATCTCGGCACTGGTAAACAGCACCAAATGGTCGTTCAGTTTGTAGTCAACACGGACTTGGCTCACTAAGCTCTTCAGGTCTTTGGTACCCGGGCCGGTGAGGCTACGGGAGCCGGAAACACCCAGCACCACGCCCACACGCCGGGTCAGGTCGCCGCGCACGTGGAGCCCGGCGGTCTCGCTCAAGCTGCTGTCGCGGATTCCAGAGGCCAGGCGCACTTCCTGCGGGGCCGGAATGACGGGCGCCAGCAGCCCCCCGAAGAAGGAGAGGTAACGCGAATAGCCGCCGGAGATGTTCAGCTTCCCGACCTGTTTCGCCAGCGCTCCGGAAACCGCGTAGGAGTTGGCGTTGGTCCGGACATAACCGCCCGAGAACAGCAGCGACAGCGTGCGGCTGAGCGCCAGGTCGTAAGTCATGCCCGCCGATTTCGCGGTTTTCGGCGGCGGGCCGAGCGGCAAGCCGCTGGCGTCGTGGCTGTTCAGCCGGAAGGTCCTCACAAACGAGCCGCTGACGCTCACCCGCTGCCGGGGGGAGAACTGGCGCGTCAGGCCGGCACTCAGCCCGCCCCCGATGTAGTCGAACGCCGGGGCCAGAACGGGGTCGTCGAGGGTGGCATAAGTGTTATCGAGCCGCAGGCTCACCCGGGTCCGGGCGGTCAAATCGTAGCCGCCCTGCAAATACAGCGCGTTCTGGTTATACCGGCCGCGCGGCAGCAGGAACAGGGTCTGCTGGAGCAGGCTGAAGTCGGCCGTCGAATAGAAGGTGTCGCCGCCCTCGAAAGTGAGCCGGGGCGTGGCCCGGTAGGAGAACCGCGCGCCGGCGTTGTGGTTCCAACTGTTCAAATCCCGGTGCGTCGCATACAGCCGAAACTGGGGCTGATAGGTGAAAGAGACTTCCGACTTCGGACCCGGCGCCCAATACGAAAAGGCCGGCGCCGACACCTCCAGCACCGAATCGCTCACCTGCCCGCCCTTCACCGGAACTCCCGTGTCACGTCCGGAGCTGATACTGAAGGGAGCGGCATAATACACCGTACTGCTCTGCTGAGCCCCGGCGGAAGCCGCCGCACAGGCCAGCACCAGGGCCAAACTGATAGTTCGCATGGTCAAGTTTCTCCAAACTCACTCCCTGGCGCAGTGTCTCAAGAATGGCGCCACAGAGGCTGCGAGTGGAAAGCAGAAGACAGACAGCGGCAAACGCCTGTTTTCGCTGCCTTCCGCCTTCCGCCTTCTGCTTTCACCGCTGTCAACCTGTTCCAGAAGCACAACACCAGAATCTTCGGGGCCCGGTGTTCCCTACTCCACGTACAGGGTATCGAACGGCTCCAGGTAAAACTCGCCGAACCTGTCATTCTTCAGGGCTTTCCCCAGGTCCAGCACGATGCGCTGCGCTTCCCGGCCGTGGTTGCGGATCACCACGACTTTGTCCCGCTTGGCGAAGTCCGTGAAACCGCCGGCCATGGCGATGGCTTCCAGTACCGTAATCCGCTGCTTGATGCGGTAGCGGTCGGGCTTGCGCACCTGGCCCAGCACCGAGAGTTTCGGGCTGTTGACCTCTTTCACGATGACGCTGACGACGGGATCCTCCAGGTACTGGCGCAACCCCGCGCGGACTTCCTGCTGCAACTGCGCGGCAGTCTTTCCGCTGGCGTCCAGCTCGCTGATCAAGGGCAGAGAGATCTTGCCGTCGGGCCGCACCACCACGGTGGCGGTCAATTCCGGCTCCCTCCACACGAACACCTCAAGCACGTCTTCCGGCCCCACGCGGTACTCGCCCTCTCCGAAAACGAGCGGGGGCGTCAAGTTGACTGGTTTCTTGGGGGTTTCGGCCCGGACCACGCATCCCAGCCAGATCAACAACAGCACCGGGGCCAGAACTGCTCTTTTGCCCATAACTCCTCCGTACTCAGACTCTCGCGCTAGGCATTGCTGCACGAACAGTGCCAGCAGCCGGTGGAACGCAAGTACTTAAGAAAGAACGGATTAGCCACCGGCGTGGGCCGTGGCCGGTTCGGGAAATGCCCTCGCGTCTCGCCCGAATTCGGGCTCGCGCACCGGACGTAGCGCCGGTGTCTCGCCCAATGTCACTTGATACTGGGTTTTGAGCCGCGTAGCGGCGACTGACCTTAGCCCAGCGTTTGAACGCTGGGTTTTGAGAGGCAAGGGGTTAGAGTCCTGAAGGGACGACTGAAGCGATTGGAATTGCTCGCTTTCAGTCGTGCCTACGGCACTTGACCTGCTGCGGCTGGGTTCCCAGCCTTGAAAGGCTGGGCTAAGGTCAGTCGCGCCTACGGCGCTCGATCTGCCAATATTAAGTGACATTGGGCGTCTCGCCGGCCGGCCCCGCCTCGCCCGCATTCGGGTTGTAGCGCCGGCGTCCCGCCCAATGTCACTTAATTTTGGGTATTGAGCCGCGCAGCGGCGACTGAACTTAGCCCAGCGTTTCAACGCTGGGTTTTGAGAGGCAAGGGGTTAGAGTCCCGGAGGGACGACTGAAGCGATTCGAATTGCTCGCTTTCAGCCGTGCCTACGGCAC